>JACDER010000041.1 GCA_013816275.1 Actinomycetota bacterium
GTCGCGCTCCGGGAAGTCCGGCGTGCCTTCGTAGATGACGCCCGTGGTCCCGTTGCAGAGCGGGCCGTAAACGATGTAGCTGTGGCCGGTGACCCAGCCGATGTCGGCCGCGCACCAGTAGACCGAATCGGGCTTGATGTCGAAGATGTAGTGGTGGGTGGTCGCGACGCCGACGAGGTAGCCGGCGGTCGTGTGGACGATCCCCTTCGGCTTCGCGGTCGTCCCGCTCGTGTACAGGAGGTAGAGAAGATCCTCCGAGTCCATCGGCTCGCAGGGGCATGTCCCGGGGTCTGACGCCTGGTCTTGGACGAGGTCATGCCACCAGTGGTCGCGGCCGTCCACCATGTCGATCTCGCCCCCCGTGCGGCGGAAGACGATCGCCCGCTTCACCTTGGGCGAGCCGGCGAGCGCCGCGTCGGCGTTTCGCTTGAGCGGAACGGTCTTGCCGGCGCGCAGTCCCTCGTCCTGCGTGATCAGCAGCTCGCACTCCATGTCGTTCAGACGGCCCGAGAGCGAGTCGGCCGAGAACCCGCCGAAGACCACGGTGTGAGGCGCGCCGATGCGCGCGCACGCGAGCATCGCGATCGGAAGCTCGGGCACCATGCCCATGTAGATCCCGACGGGCGTGCCCTTGCCGACGCCGAGCCCCTTGAGCGCGTTCGCGAAGCGCACGACCTCGCGCTGGAGGTCGCCGAATGTGAGCGTGCGCCGCTCGTCCGCCGGCTCGCCCTCCCAGTGGTAGGCGACCTTGTCGCCGAGGCCCGCCTCGACGTGCCGGTCGACGCAGTTGTAGGCGACGTTGAGCTTCCCGCCCAGGTACCACTTCGCGTACGGGAGCTTCCATTCGAGCAGCTCGTCGAAGGGCTCGAACCACGAGACTCGCTCGCGGCCCTCGGTCTCCCAGAGCTCGCGCCAGTCCCGCTCGTAGATGTCCGGCTGCGCGTTCGCCTGCGCGGAGAACTCCGGCGGCGGGTCGTAGCGGCGCTCCTCGAGGAAGAGCGTGTCGATCGTCTGGCCGGTTCCGTCAGTCGTCATTCCACGCTCCTTCGTACCACTTCATGATTTCACGCGCTACGCACTCGTCTGTCGCCCGAGCGGCGTCCAGTTCCATCCTGTTCGTGCGGGCCAACTCGAGATAGTCGACCAGACCATCCAGATCCCGCTCGCGCGCCAACCTCAAGATCACCCCATGTAGCCGTCGTACTCGTCATCCGGCGCGTCACCAGCGACGCTGACCCGGTCAAACCCTAACCCTCGACCACCCTCAAGGGTGCCTGGCACCCGGGAGAGACTCGCACGTAGGTGTTGTCGATCGCGCGATTCGTGTGTGGAACGCCCGCAGCCTCTACGAAACTGCGACTTGGAACCCTCGATGGTGCCAGGCACCCTTGAGGGTTGAGTAGGCGTAGCGATCGCTGGTCGTGGCTCGCTAGGGAGCGAGGTCGTACGGGAAATCGGTCAGGTTCTCGTAGCCGTCCTCGGTGACGAGGATGAGATCCTCCAGACGGACGCCGCCGAAGCCCTGGCGGTAGAGGCCGGGCTCGATCGTGACGACGTCTCCAGCGATGAACTCCTTCTCGCCGAGCAGGCCGAGGCCGGGCTCCTCGTGCACTTCGAGGCCGACCCCGTGCCCGAGACTGTGGAAGAAGCCCTCGTCGAGCGACTCTCCCGGCTCCTTCGTCCGCTGCGTCTTCTGGCCGTGCTCCTCGAAGATGTCGCACGCGATGTCGAAGAGCACGCGGCCCTTCACGCCGGGCTCGATCGGCTCGATCGTGCGGTCGAGGGCCTCCTTGCAGAGACGGTGCCACTCGATGATCTCCTCGGACGGCTCACCCGCGACGAAGGTTCGCGTCATGTCCGCGTAGCAGGCGGAGACGCGGTCCTTGGGCCACAGGTCGATCACGACAGGCTCGCCCGGAGCGATCGGCCCGGATCCCATGTCGTGTCCACGCGCACCCTGTTCGCCACGGGCGACGATGAAGTCCTCGGCGGTGCAGTCGTGCTCGGTGAAGACCTGTCCGATCGCCAGCTTGATCCGCTCGGACGTCAGCGGTGCGCCATCGAGCAAGAGGGAGTCGCCGTTCGGCTCAGACGCCTTGAGCATGTCGCGCGCCACCGACATGCCGGCCTCGGCCGCGCGCTGCGCTCGCCGGATGCCGGCGATCTCGGCCTCGCTCTTGACGCGGCGCCGGTCGTCGAAGAAGTCGAGATCCGGCCGCAGCTCGATCCCGTTCGTCCGGAGGAAGTCCGCCAGCTCGACCGGGAACCAGTAGGGCACGACCGCGTCCTCGATCCCGAAATCCCGGCAGGCTCGCAGCGCGAGCTCGTGCCCGATCTCGGTGGGCTTGCGGCCCTCCTTGATCAGATCGTCGATCCCGTAGTCGGTGCCGAGATGCACCTCGAGGCCCAGGTCCTCGAGCTTCTTCTTCTCGAGGACGTTGGTCAGGGCATGACGCGTTCCGTTGGTTTCCGCGTACAGGAACGGGTCGCCGATCCCGACCGGAACCTCGTGACGAAGCTCGGGCGAGCGGACCGTATCCGCGTAGATCAGGACCTGATCGGCCATCGGCCGGATGCTACTCGCTCTGCATAGACTGGATCCGATGGACGACGTGGTCGATCGAGCGCAGCGACTGTTCGATTCCTACGACGAGGAGCTCAGGCGCGAGCTCCCCGCGGATGCCGAGATCTTCGACGCCCACGTTCATCTGGGCAACGACATCGACGGGATGAGCGGGACATACGACGACCTGCTGGGGATCGCAGACCGCTACGGGATCTCGCGCTACTTCATGTTCTGCATGGACGAGCCGGACCGCCATCCGGCGTTTCGGATCCCGAACGACAGGACGCTGGAGTACGCCGGGCGCTCGCAGGGACGCTTCATCCCGTTCGTCCGGCTCGACCTGAGTGAGGATCCGGTCGAGGAAGCGGTCCGCTGCCTCGACCTCGGCGCGCGCGGGATCAAGCTCCATCCGCGCGCACAGGGCTTCCTCCTGAACGACGAGCGTCTCGCGCCGATCTTCGAGCTCGCCGCCGAGCGCCGCGCTCCGATCCTGATCCACGGCGGTCGCGGGCTACCGCCGATCGCAGACAACCTCGCGCGCCTCGTCGAGGCCAATCCCGAGGCGCAGCTGATCATCGCGCACGGCGGCATTGCCGACCTCGCCGCCCTCGCCGAGCGCTTCGCCGGCAAGGCCGGGGTCTTCTTCGACACCTCGGTTTGGAGCCCGGTCGACCTGCTCGACCTGTACCGGCAGGTCTCGGCTGAGCAGATCCTGTTCGCGTCCGACTACCCCTACGGGCAGCAGCCCGCCTCGCTCCTGATCGCCCTCAGGACGGCCAAGGTGGCCGGGCTGGACGACGACGATCTCCGCAACATGCTCGGCCGCAGCGCGGCCCGGATCGCGGACGGGGAGCCACCGATCGAGCCGACCGCCCCGCGCGGCAGCGACACCTTCAGCCAGCCGATGATCTTCGCGCGCATCCATCAGTACCTCTCGATGGCGACGCCGCTCCTCTGGACGCGACAACCCGACACGATCGGCGTCCTCGGCCTTGCCCTGAACGCCACCGACCACCGCAACGGGAACGTCCCCGAAGAGCTCGATCGGATCAAGGAGCTGCTCGTGACCGCCCGCGACATGTGGCGGGCGGCTCCCGAGGTCGAGGACGAACAGGAGAGGCGCCGGCTCAGCCGGATGACGTTTCGACTCATCCACCTCGCGGATATCTGGGCGGTAACGGCCGGTGTCTGACCTGATCGTGAACGGGCAGCGCTACGCGCTCGACGCGCAGGTCGGGCGCTCGCTCGCATCCGTCCTCCGCGAAGACATCGGGCTGATCGGGACGAAGATCGCGTGCAACGAGGGCCACTGCGGAGCCTGCACCGTCCTCCTGGACGGGGTCCCGACCCTCTCGTGCATCACGCTCGTCCACACCGTCGGCGAGCGCGAAGTGACGACGATCGAGGGGCTGCGCGACCACCCATTGGTGGAGTCGTTCGTCCGGGCCGACGCGCTTCAGTGCGGCTTCTGCACGCCCGGGCAGATCGTGTCGGCCTCCGCGCTCGTCGAGGCCAATCCGCACCCGAGCCGCGAGGAGGTCCGGCACGCGATGGCCGGGAACATCTGCCGCTGCGGCGCGTATCCCAAGATCGAGGAGGCAGTGCTGACGTGGCAAGACTGATCCGCACCGAGAAGGAGGTCGAGGGCAACTACACCGAGCAGTGGATCGTGGTCGACGAGGATCCGGTCGCCCAGTGGCCCTCCGGGCCGCTCGAGATCGTCGGCCGGCCGCTTGCACGCGTGGACGGAGCCGAGCGCGCGCGGGGGGAGGCTGTCTACACCGCCGACCTTCAGCTGCCCGGGATGCTGCACGTCGCCGTCCTGCGCAGTCCGCACGCGCACGCGCGCGTGACGCAGCTCGACCTGGCCCGCGCGTCGGAGGCGCCGGGCGTGCGGGCCGTCCTCACTCCCGATGACCTCGATGTCCTCACCCGCGAGCCGGGCTATCCCGGAGCGGCGATCGCGGCCGTGGCGGCCGACACGTACGACCTCGCCGCAGAAGCGCTCGAGCTCGCCGACATCGAGTGGGAGGTGCTCCAGCCGCTGCTCGATCCCGACGAGGCCGTCCAGCAAGGGTCGCTGATCGACGAGCCGGAGCGCTACGACCGCGGCAACGTCGAGCAGGGCTTCGCGGAGGCGGACGTCGTGGTCGAGACCGAGTACCGCACCCAGACCGTCCTCCACAACTCGATGGAGACACACCAGTCCGTGTGCCAGTGGGAGGGCGATCTCCTGAACGTCTACACCTCGACTCAGTACATCTGGGGCGTCCGCGCCGAGACGGCGGCGAAGCTCGGCCTCCCCGAGGACAAGGTGCGCGTCGTCTGTCACTACATGGGCGGCGGCTTCGGGGCGAAGAACCATCCCGGCGAATACACGTTCATCGCCGCCGAGCTGGCGAAGCGGACGGGCCGCCCGGTCCGGTGCGCGCTCACGCGGCGCGAGGAGAACCTGACCACCGGGAACCGGCACGCGACGATCCAGCGGCTCAAGGTTGGGGCCAAGGCCGACGGGACCCTGACCGCACTTGTGGGCGACTTCGTCATGGCGGTCGGCTGGCGCGGCTTCAAGAGCTGGACAGCCGGCCCGATGAAGATGCTCTACCACTGCCCGAACGTCTCGACCGTCGAGTACGGCGCGAAGGTCAACACCGGTCCCAACGCAGCCTTCCGGGCACCCGGGTTCGTCGAGGGGACATTCGGCCTCGAGTGCCTGCTCGACGAGCTGGCCGCCAAGCTCGAGATCGATCCGCTCGAGCTGCGCCGGCGGAACCACTCCGACAGTGACCTGGTCGACGATCGCCCGTACTCCTCCAAGAACCTGATCGAGTGCTATCGGCGCGCCGAGCCACACTGGGAGAAGCGCGATGAGGTGCGAGCGCGCTCGAACGGGCCGTGGAAGCACGGCATCGGCATGGCCAGCCAGATCTGGTTCGGCGCCGGCGGTCCGCCCTCGTACGCGTGGGTGCGGGTCGGATCGGACGGCCGCGCGCTGGTGGTGACCGCGATGCAGGACATCGGGACCGGGACGAAGACCGCGATGGCCCAGATCGCAGCCGAGGAGCTCGGGTTGCCGGTCGACCGCGTCCAGGTCTCGATCGGTGACTCGGCCCGCGGACCCTATGCGGCGATCTCGGCCGGCTCCTCGACGACTCCGAGCATGGGCCCGGCAGTCCGCGCGGCGGCCCACGATGCGGCGCGGCAGATCATCGAGATCGCTGCGCAGCGCTACCACAAGGAGGAGCGCGTCCTCTCGCTGAAAGGCGGCAATGTGGTGTCGGCCGACGGCGGGTCGTGGCCCATCGAGGAGGTGACCGGCCTGCTCGACGACGCGCAGATCCTCGGCAAAGGCGCGCGCGGGCCGAACCCGACCGGCATGCGCGTCCTCACGTTCGGAGTCCAGGTGGCGGAGGTCGCGGTCGACGTCGAGACGGGCGAGGTGCGGGTCGACAAGATCGTGGCCGTCCACGACGTCGGGCGCGTGATCAATCCGCTCGGCGCCTCCAGCCAGGTCGAGGGCGGGGTCATCCAGGGCCTCGGCCACACGTTCTCCGAGGACCGCCTCCTCGACCCCAATACCGGAGCCGTCCTGAACCAGACGCTTGACGCCTACAAGATGCCGACGATCGCCGACGTGCCGGAGATCGTCACCGACCTGATCGACGTCCCGGACGAACATCTGACCAACCTCGGCTCGAAGGGCCTCGGCGAGCCCCCGATCATCCCGACGTCGGCCGCTGTCGCGAACGCGATCCGGGATGCGACGGGCGCCGACGTGCGCTCGCTGCCGATCTCGCGCGAGGAGATGCTGCGCGCGCTCGCGGAGGCGAAGGAGAAGGAGAAGACGCGTGAAGCTCCTACAGCCGTCTAGCCTCGAAGAGCTCGACGCGGCCGGTCCCGGCCTGTTGCTCGCCGGCGGGACGGACGTGGTCCCGATCCTCCGCAACAAGCTCATCGACGTCGACACGCTCGTCGACATTCGCGCGGTCGTACCCCGCGGCGTCGACGGGACGCGGATCGGCGCCGGGACGACGCTCGCCGAGCTGGAGGTCGATCCTCAGATCCCGGCCGCGCTCCGCGAGGCGTGCGCCTCGGCGGCGTCGCCGCAGCTTCGCGCGATGGGGACGATCGGCGGCAACCTGCGCCAGGCGACGCGCTGCTGGTACTGGCGGATGCACTACCCCTGCTTTCTGCACGGCGGCGACCGCTGTTATGCCCAGACCGGCGTCCACCGCGAGCACTCGGTGTTCGCCAACGATCGAACCGCGTCGGCGCATCCGTCCGATCCGGCGGCCGCGCTGCTCGCCCTGAACGCGCGTGTGCGGACGAACCGGCGCGAGCTGTCGATCTCCGAGCTCTACCGGCTTCCGACCAACGACAACCGGGACGTCGTCGCGCTCGACTACGACGAGGTGATCCTCGACCTCGAGGTGCCGACTCCCGAGGCGAGCACGTACCTGAAGGCGATGGACCGGCAGAAGTACGCGTTCGCCCTCGTGGGGGTGGCCGCCGCGCGCTTCGGCACCGACGTCCGGCTCGGCCTCTCGGGGGTCGCGCCGATTCCGTGGGCGCTCGACTCCGCGGCCGGCCTCGACGATGCGACCCCGCTTCCGGACAACGCCTACAAGATCCAGATCGCCAGGGCTCTGATCGAGCGTGCGCTGGAAGCGGTCGGCTAGCGCCGCCGTCGTGCTGGCCGCCGCGCTGGCGGCGAGCGCATGCGGCGGCGGGAGTGCGGGTGGAGGGGGCGACAAGAAGCCATCCGGCGCCTGCAGCGACGTCCCCTTCCCCAAGGCGAAGGACCAGGCTCAGCTGAAGGCCCCGACCTCGACGCTCGACCCGGCCAAGACCTACAAGGTCGTGATCGAGACGAACTGCGGCGCGTTCACGATCACGCTCGACCAGCAGACGTCCCCAAAGACGGCGGCCTCGTTCGTCTCGCTCGCCGAGGACGGCTACTTCGACGACACCTTCTTCCATCGCATCGCGCCAGGCTTTGTCATCCAGGGCGGAGACCCGACCGGGAAGGGCACCGGCGGTCCCGGATACACGACAATCGAAGCTCCGCCGGCCGGCGCGGCGTACGTGCGCTACGTGGTGGCGATGGCCAAGACGTCCGCCCAGCCGCCTGGAGCGGCCGGCAGCCAGTTCTTCATCGTCACCGCCGCCGACGCCCAGCTCCCGCCGGAATACGCGCTGCTCGGGAAGGTGACCGAAGGCATGTCGGTGGTCAACCGGATCGGCAAGCTCGGCGACCCCACCACGCAGGACCCCACCCGCGCGGTCGTGATCGACACGATGACGGTCGAAGAGTCCTGATCGCCGCGGTCGTTCTCGCCGCCGGAGCGGCCAGCCGGTTCGGCTTCCCCAAGCAGCAGGTCCTTCTCCCCGGCGTCCTCGAGCGCGTCCGGGCGAGCGCGGTCGACGACGTGCTCGTCGTACTCGGTGCGCATGGGTTCACGACGGACGCCCGGGCGGTCGTGTGCACGGACTGGTCCGACGGTCCGGGCGCCTCGCTTCGCTGCGGGCTTCGTGCCCTCTCCCCCGGGACCGAGGCGGCGGTCGTCGTGCTCGCCGACGGCCCGAGGTTGGCTCCGGCCGCGATCGACCGGGTGATCGAGACCTGGCGAGCCGGCGGCGCACCGATCGTCGCCGCCACGTATTCGGGCCAGCGTCTTCATCCGGTCCTGATCGAGCGCTCCGCCTGGGGGGAGGTGCCGGACTCCGGGCTGCGCAAGCTTCCCGCGAAGCTGGTCGCCTGCGACGACCTGGAGGAGCCGGGCGACATCGACACGCCCGAGGATCTGGGCTGGCGCGACCGGAGCTGAGAGCCGGCGAGCAGTCCGGCCAGAACGGGCGGCGTTGCCGCAATCGGAGACGTCGCGATCAGGAGGAGGCCCCAGGCCCACCCTGCGATCGCGGTCGCGCCGGCCGCGCGGAAGCGATACGTGACCAGGAGCCCGAGGAGGGCCGGGGCGGCAAAGTCCAGCCACCCCATCGTCGCCGAGCCGAGCACGGCCTGCTGCAGGGAAGGCAGCGGACGTCCGATGCTCGGCGGGACGGTGTGCTCCAGCGTGTTCATCGCCGGGCCGACGCTCCGGTCGCCCCAGACGAGCACGCAGCCGAGGACGACGAGGAGCACGAGGCCTACGA
>JACDER010000252.1 GCA_013816275.1 Actinomycetota bacterium
GGAGCCAGGATGCCGCTGAGGACGAAGACGCCGACCAGGACGAGCGCCGAGAGCCCGGCTGCAAGCCCCCAGGAGCTCGGCCGGCGCAGCCCGAGGTACTCGTCCCGCGGCCGGCTGCGCGCGATCAGGAGGACGATGCCGAGGATGATCGCCATCTGCACCAGCCCGAACGCCGCGGCGCTCCAGGTGTAGAGGACGTTCCGGTCAGTCGTGCTCGACGAGAATCGCGCGGCGTAGTTGAGAGCTGCGAAGACCCCCACGAACGCCAGCCACCCATAGAGTTTTCCCCGGTCGTTCAGTCCAGCTCGGAGACGGGTCAGCGAAACGCATCCGCGTGCAGGTAGCGCGCGATCGCGAGCAGTTCGGCTCCGACCTCACCCCCCGGCTGCACGACCTTGGCGGCGAGGACGGCGAAGTGTCCCTGCCGGATCGCCTCGAGCCGCCGCGTGCGCGGGTCGCGCCGTAGATCGGCGATCGTCGTCCCGCTGTCGGAGGAGGCCAGGTAGTAGTCCGGGTTCAGCTCGAGCAGCTTGCGCACCGAAAACGGGCCGGCCTGTGGTGCGGGACCGGCAACGTTCGTCCCGCCGGCCTCCGTGATCAGGTCGCCGAGCAGCGTGTTGGTGGAGACCGTGATGAAGAACCCGGTGTCCACGAAGACGCTCACCGGCTTCACGCCTTTGAGGTGCGCGCGCACGAATTTCCGTTTGGCCTTGATCTCCGCGACGAGCTCACGCGCCCGGAGCGGCCGGTCGATGAGCAGTCCGAGCTGGGTCAGCGCGCGCTCGACGTCGTCGATCGACTCGTCGGGGGCGATGTAGACGCCCGCGCTTCTCGGGCTGAGGCTCTCGGGAGTCGTGACGACGAGCTCGGCGTTTCCTACCGAGCGCTGCGGCTCGATCTTCTTTCCCATGAGGGAGGACAGAAGAGCCGCCGCCTGAGGCGTCAGCGCGGCCACCGTGGCCGGGCGGTGCTCCAGGACGATCGGAGGCCCGGAAGGCTGCTCGACGGTGACCGGGTAGAGGTCGACCTTGGCTCCGGTCGGCTCGGACCGCTGGCCGCAGCCGGTCAGAAGGAGAAGGGCCCCGAGGGCGATCGCAGCCGCGGCCGCGCGGCTCGTCCGGCGCACTGGGGACCGTTCGAACGCGCCCACGACGTCATCCTAAACGGGGTGGATCGCGGTACTGTCACGGACTTGGAACAGAACCGCTACTTCACGCAGGAAGAGGCGAACGCGCTCCTGTCGGCCGTGAGGCCTCTGGCCGAGCGGATGGTCGCCCATCGCGCGGCGCTCGATCGGGCGCAAGGCCGTCTCGGCGAGTTCCTCGAGCACATCTCCGGGAACGGTGGAGGACTGCAACCGGCGGAGCTTGCCGAAGCGCACGCCGCGGTCGAGCAGGAGGCCGGCGGCATCGCCCGCTGCGTCGACGGCATCCAGGAGCTGGGCGGCATGGTCAAGGACGTGGGCGAAGGGCTGGTCGACTTCCTCGCGAAGCGGGAACACGAGGACGTGCTGCTGTGCTGGAAGTTGGGCGAGGACGAGATCGCCCACTGGCACGGGCTCGAAGAGGGATTCGCGGGCCGCAAGCCGGTTTGACCCCGGATCGGTTCCAGGCCGGTTGAGGAGCCGGCCGGCTCCCGTCGAATAGGGCGCCATGCCGGTCTGGGAGCGGATAACGATTGTTGCCGCCGTTCTTGCGATCACGGCCGTCGTCGCGAAGCTGATCGACCACGCGATCGCTCGCCGCGAGCTCGATCCGGCCGCCAAGACGCGCTATCGCGTTCTTCGGCGGACCGCAGCGACGGCCATCGTCGCGATCGGCGTCTTCTCCGCTCTGCTCGTGATCCCGCAGGTACGCGCGATCGCGGGTGGCCTGCTCGCCTCTTCCGCAGTCCTCGGGCTCGTGATCGGGTTTGCGG
This sequence comes from Actinomycetota bacterium, assembly GCA_013816275.1. Taxonomy (GTDB): domain Bacteria; phylum Actinomycetota; class Thermoleophilia; order Gaiellales; family Gaiellaceae; genus JACDER01. Next base: position 1,918 of record JACDER010000252.1, read on the forward strand.
CCCGGACGACCCTCGGGAACTTCGTGGCAGGCATCCTGATCGCATTCACGCAGCCCGTCCGCCTCGGCGACCGGATCGTGATCGGCGAGCAGAGCGGCATCGTCGAGGAGATCGGCCTCACCTACACCTTCGTCCGCACGGATGGCAACTCGCGGCTCGTCATTCCGAACGAGCGCCTGGCCTCGGATACCATTGAAAACACGACGATCATCGATCGCGAGAAGGTCGCCGAAGTAACCGTGCAGGTTCCCCTCACCCAAGATCTCGACGCGGTCGTCGGGTTGCTGCGGGAGCAGGTTGCGAGCGAGCGCGACCCGGACGTCGAAGTGACCGACATCACCGACAAGGCGACCATCTCGCTGCGAGCGCGTGCCGCGGACGAGCATCGCGCGCGTGAGCTCGAGAACGATCTCAGGATGCGCGCGCATCGTGCGCTGCGCGCCGCGGGAATGCTGGCATGAGCCCTCCGTCGAGATCCGGCCGGCGGCCCGAGAACCGGCCTCCGCCACGGCGGAGGAGCGGGCAGCGCAGGCGCGCGTCCCGGCGCGGGAAGGGGCGCGCCGTTCCGCTGATCGTGTCGATTCCGATCGCCCTGGCTTTCCTCGTCGCCGCGCTTGGCTTCGGGGGCTCGGAGGTCTTCAAGCGAACGTGCAGCCTCAACTCGCTCCGCCCGGTCAAGATCGGACAGAACTCGTTCGTCTACGCGGCCGACGGCACGCTTCTCGGCTCGATTCCGGCAGAGCGCAACCGCCAGCCCGTCCCGCTGGACAAGGTGAGCCCGTGGGTGAGCAAGGCGACGGTTGCGATCGAAGACCGGCGCTTCTGGCACCACGGCGGGATCGACTACGAGGCGATCGCACGCGCCGCCTGGCGGGATTTGCAGGAGTGGCGCATCGTCGAGGGCGGCTCGACGATCACGCAGCAGCTCGTCCGCAACCTCTACATCGGCCGCGACCGCACCTTCGGCCGCAAGCTCAAAGAGGTCTGCCTGGCGATGAAACTCGGCGACTCCTGGCCGAAGCGGCGGATCCTGAGGACGTACATG
>JACDER010000253.1 GCA_013816275.1 Actinomycetota bacterium
CGTCGAGGTCGCCGCCGAGCGCGGCCCGGAGCAACGCCCGCGTCGCGGCGATCGGCATCCGCCGGCCCTCGCCGAACGGCCCGCCGGTCCACCCGGTGTTGACGAGCCACACGCGAGCGTCGGAGTATGCATCCAGTTTCTCTCCCAGCATGCGCGCGTACACGGAGGGCGCCTGCGGCAGGAACGGGGCGCCGAAGCACGCCGAGAACGTCGGTTGCGGCTCGTCCACGCCGATCTCCGTCCCGGCCAGCTTGGCCGTGAACCCGGAGAGGAAGTAGAACATCGCCTGCTCGCGCGAGAGGCGGACGAGCGGCGGCAGGATTCCGAACGCGTCCGCGGTCAGGAAGACCACGTCGGACGGGTGCCCGGCCCGCTTCTCCGGCAACGCGTTCTCGATCTGCTCGAGCTTGTAGGCGGCCCGCGTGTTCTCGGTCTTCGAGTCGTCGGTCAGGTCGAGCCGGCCCTCCTCGTCTGCCACGACGTTCTCGAGCACGGTCCCGAACGTGTGCGTGGTGCGGAAGATCTGCGGCTCGGCCTCGGGCGAGAGGTTGATCACCTTCGCGTAGCAGCCACCCTCGAAATTGAAGACGCCGTCGTCGGACCAGCCGTGCTCGTCATCTCCGATCAGGTGCCGCTCGGGGTCCGCGGACAGCGTGGTCTTCCCCGTCCCGGAGAGTCCGAAGAAGAGCGCGACCCGGCCTTCGTCGTCGACGTTGGCCGAGCAGTGCATCGGCAAGACGTCCTCCCGGGGAAGGCGGTCGTTGAGGAGGCTGAAGATCGATTTCTTGATCTCCCCCGCGTAATACGTCCCGCCGATGATGACCTCCGCGCGGGCTGGATGCAGGACGACGAACGTCCCGCTCTGCGTCCCGTCCGCTTCCGGGTCGGCGTCGACCGCGGGCGCGTGGAGCACGACCGCCTCCGGTTCGTGGTCCTCGAGCTCCTCCTCGGTCGGCTCGATGAAGAGGGTCTTCGCGAACAGTGCGTGCCAGGGGCTGTCGGTGATCACGCGAAGCGGCAGCCGGTGTGCGGGGTCGGCGCCCGCGAAGGCGTTCACCACGTAGAGGTCGGTTCCCTCGAGGTGAGAGACGACCTTGTCGCGCAGGCCGTCGAACTGGTCCTCGTCGAGCGGCTGGTTGACCGTTCCCCAGTTGATCCGCTCCGCCGAGCTGGGCTCACGGACGATGAACCGGTCCTTCGGCGAGCGCCCCGTGTGCTCCCCGGTGTCCACGACGAGGGGGCCTCCCTCGGCGAGGACGGCGTCCCCGCGGAAGATCGCGTGCATGTACAGGAGCGCGGTCGTCGGGTGCCAGTGAACCGTTCCGCGCGCGTCGAGGCCGTGCTCGCTGAGGTTTGCGCTGCGGGGTTCGAAGGTCGTTGCCATGGCGTGGTGTTACCCGATGGGCCAAAATATCCTACGTACCCGTGCCCGGAATGGCTCCAGAGGACGTCTACGAGCTCGCCTGGGCGGGCGATCCACAGCTGTCTCCCGACGGGAAGACGGTCGCCTTCGTCGTCACGAGAATCGACCGCGAGGCGAACGACTACCGAAGCGCGATCTTCCTCACGCCCGCGGATCGCTCCGCTCCGCCGCATCGTCTGACCTCGGGTGAGAAGCAGGATGCCGCGCCACGCTGGTCGCCCGACGGACGCGAGCTGGGGTTCGTCTCGAACAGGGCCGGCGACAGGAAGCAGCTCTACGTCCTCCCGCTCGCAGGAGGCGAGGCCAGGCGGCTCACCGACCTGAAGGAGAGTGTCCGCGAGCCGGCGTGGTCGCCCGACGGGACCCGTCTCGCCTTCTCCGCCCGCAAGCCGGATCCGCTCTACGACGAGGAGGACGAAGGCAAGCGCGCTCCCCACCGCTTCACCCGGCTCGCGTACAAGCTGGACGACGAGGGCTGGACCGGCGACCGGAGGCTGCAGCTCTACGTCGTTCCGGCGGACGGTTCCGCCGAGCCCGTCCAGCTGACCGAGGGTGACTTCGAGAACATGTCTCCCACCTGGTCTCCGGACAGCGCATGGATCGCGTTCGTCTCGGCCCGGGAGGACGACTGGGACACGAAGATGGCCTCCGACGTCTTCGCCGTCTCGGCGGACGGGGGCGACCCTGTGAAGATCACGCGCTCGGACGGAGCGTGTGCGTTCCCGGCCTGGTCGCCCGACGGCGCCCTCGTCGCGTTCCTCTACATCCCGGGTGTGTTCGAGGACCCGCGCCATGCCCAGCTGGCCGTCGTTCCCGCGAAGGGCGGCGAGCTGCGCGTGCTCACGTCTTCACTCGACCGCAACTGCAATCCCTACCCGCCGCTGCGCCCGCCCGTCTGGGACGGAGGCGCGATCGTGTTCGCGCTCGAGGACGGCGGGAACAACGATCTCTATCGCGCCGCCGCCGACGGGTCGAGCTGCGATCCGATCGTCCGGGGAACTGGCATGACCGGCTTCGACGCAGCGGGAGGCGAGGTCGTCTACACGGCGTCGACGCCGACGACCTTCTCGGAGCTCTACCTCTCCGGCGAGCCCGTCACGCAGATCGGTGCCGCGTTCACGGCTCGCCGCGAGCTGTCCGAGCCCGAGCGGTTCATCGCCCGCTCGAAGGACGGGTCCGAGGTCGAGGCATGGATCGTTCGGCCGGCCGGTTTCGAGGAGGGAACGCGCTATCCCGTCCTCCTCAACATCCACGGCGGGCCGTTCACCCAGTACGCGAACAAGTTCTTCGACGAGTTCCAGGTGCTCGCCGGCGGCGGGTACGCGGTCGTGTACTCGAACCCGCGCGGCTCCTCCGGCTACAGCGAGGAGTGGGGACGCGCGATCCGCGGACCCGGCGAGACGGGGCCGGGCTGGGGAACGGTCGACTACGAAGACCTGATGGCGGTGACCGACGAGGCGCTTCGCCGCTTCCCGTTCTGCGACCCGGAGCGGGTCGGCGTCCTCGGCGGCTCGTACGGCGGGTTCATGACCTCGTG
>JACDER010000254.1 GCA_013816275.1 Actinomycetota bacterium
GTCGGCTGACTGTCTGACGGTCGCGGTCGCCCGGACGAACGGGGACGAGCCCGCGCTCGCCGTCCTCCACGCCGGGTGGCGCGGACTGCTCGAGGGAATCGTGCAGGTCGGATGCGAGGCTCTCGGAGGTCAGGCCCTCTCGGCGGCCGTCGGCCCCGCGATCGGCCCCTGTTGCTACGAGGTGGGGCCCGAGGTGGCAGATCCCTTCGAGGCGCGATTCGGTCCCGGGCTGGTGCACGGTCGCAAGCTCGACCTCTGGACGGCGGCCGAGCGTGCGCTTCGCGCGGCCGGGTGCGACACCGTCCAGCGCTTCGACCTGTGCACGTTCTGCAACCCCGACCTCTTCTTCTCCGAGCGGCGGACCGGGAGGCCGCGTGGAACCCACGGTGTCCTCGGGCTCGTTGCGGGCTGACGATATCCGGGAGCGCTACGAGCGCATCCGGAGCGAGGTCGGCCCGGCCGTGACGGTGGTCGCTGCGACCAAGTACGTATCGCTCGAGGACATGGCCGCGCTGGCCGAGGCCGGGATCGAGGTCGTCGGTGAGAACCGTGCGCAGGATCTGGAGGCGAAGCACGGGGCGTACGGGGACGCCTTTCGCTGGCACTTCATCGGCCACCTCCAGAGCCGGAAGGCGAAGACCGTGAACGAGATCTGCGAGCTGGTCCACTCGCTATCCAGTGAATCCGCGGCCCGGCGCCTGACCGTGCCCGCCCTGGTCGAGGTGAACCTGTCAGGTGAGGAGTCGAAATCTGGCATCCCGCCGGAGCAGCTGGAGGCGTTCCTCGAGCTCTACGGCGACGTGCGCGGGCTGATGACGATGCCGCCGGCAGTTCAGGATCCGGAGGAGTCGCGCCCGTACTTCCGGCGGCTGCGCGAGCTGGCCGAGGCGAACGGTCTGCGCGAGCTGTCGATGGGGACGAGCCAGGACTACAAGGTGGCCGTCGAAGAGGGGGCGACGCTGGTGCGCGTCGGCTCTGTTCTCTATCGCGATTGATCGAGGGAAAGCGTCCGATGGCGGAGCCGGGCTTCGCCCGAGCGCAGCCAAAGTGAGGCAAGAACGGGTAGCCGTGAAGGAGGGGGCCCACGGGGGAACCATGGGTTCCCCCGTGCTGGAGCCAGGACTACAAGGTGGCCGTCGAAGAGGGGGCGACGCTGGTGCGCGTTGGCTCTGTTCTCTGGGGCGAGTGAACGTGGGAGGGGTGAGAAGGCGGAGCCGCGCTTTGCGCGAGCGCAGCCTCGAAGAGTAGGGTTGCAACAGGCGTTAAAGGAGGGGGCCCACGGGGAAACCCTGGGTTCCCCCGTGCCTTCCTGTACGGGCGGTAACATCTCGCGCGATGGGATTCGCAGACGTGTGGAACAGGACGCTCGTCTACTTCGGCATCGCCGAGGAAGAGGACTGGGACGACGATGGTTACGCCACGAACGAGGAGCTGGAACGCTCCTACCGTGAGCGGCCGAACGTGCGCAGGCTCTCGCCTCGCCGGCGGCAACCGGAGTTCGAGGAATGGACGGACGACGCCGCCGCTCAGACCCAGGTGGTCAGGCCCGCCCGGCTGCGCGGCGTCCAGCCCGCGCCCAGCCCGAGCGCATCGGTCCGCGTCCACCTCGTCCTGCCACGGAGCTTCAACGACGCCCAGCAGATCGCCGACAAGTTCAAGGAGGCGATCCCCGTCATCCTCAACCTGCAGAGCTCCGACCAGGAGCTCTCGAAGCGCCTGATCGATTTCGCGAGCGGCCTCACGTACGCGCTCGACGGCGGGATGCAGCGGATCGCCGACAAGGTGTTCCTGCTAACGCCTCGCAACGTCGAGGTCTCGGCGGAGGAGCGCGCGAAGCTCCTCGAGCGCGGCGGCTTCTTTAATCAGGCGTAAGGCCAAGTTTAATCAGGCGTAAGGCCAAGGAAGCCGGGCGCGAGGCCCGAATCCTTCGTAGGTGGGCGTGAACGCCGTCTTTGTCCTGCTTGCCGATGCGATCTCGGCGATCCAGAAGTTCGTCTGGGTGTTCGTGCTCGTCTACGGACTGATCATCTTCGCCTACATCCTCATGTCCTGGATCCGGATGCCGTACTCGGTCTGGATGAGCCGGATCCAGGGATTCCTCCGCGACACCTGCGAGCCGTATCTGGGCCTGTTCAGGCGCGTGCTGCCACCACTTGGCCCGCTCGATCTCTCTCCGGTTGTCGCTCTCTTCGTCCTCTACCTGTTCGGGCGGCTCGTCATCTATCTGCTCGACAGGCTCCACTAAGGAGGTTCAGATGTCACTTTCCCCAGCCGAGATCAGACACGCGGAGCTCGGCCGCGGCCTGTTCGGCTACAACCGCTCGAGCGTCGACGAGTTGCTGGTCGACACCGTCGACAGCTTCGAGCAGGTCTGGCGCGAGCGGGCCGATCTCACCGACAAGGTCGAGCAGCTCGAGGCAGATCTCGTGCGATACCGCGAGCTCGAGAGCCTGCTGCGCACCACGCTCGTCTCGGCGGAGCGAACGTCGCAAGAGCTTCGCGAGCAGGCCCGCAAGGAAGCCGAGCTGATCGTCGCCGAGGCGCAGGCCGAGGCGCGAAACGTGACGCGCGAGGCCCGCAGCGAGCGCGAGCGCCTGAGCGCCGAGTCTCATCGGGTTCGAGCTGTATTGAGGGCGGTCCTGGAGACCGTCGAGCGAGAGGGGCCGCAGGCAGAAGCTGCATAGTTATCCTGTTCCGCGTGAAGGACTCCGGGACGCGGATTCGAGTCAAGGTCACGCCGGGGGCCGAGCGCACCGAACTGGTCGGCCGTCATGGTGAGGCCTGGCGAATCCGGGTCGCGTCGGCGCCGGAACGGGGCCGTGCGAACGACGCGGCGCTTCGCCTCCTGGCGGAGACGCTCTCGCTCCCGCGCCGGAACCTGAGCGTCGTGGCCGGCCACACGGGCCGCGAGAAGCTCGTCGCAGCAGATGGCATCACCGCCGAAGAGGCGGAG
>JACDER010000255.1 GCA_013816275.1 Actinomycetota bacterium
GCGGGGCACCACCGTCGGCGAGCACGACGGGACGGACGGGATCCACGGTCAGGACCACGGCCTCGTCGAGCTCCGCCACCGGCACATCGGCCGTGTCTGCGACCTGCCCGTCGGGCTGCTTCGCGGCTACGCGGACGTCGGCGGTGCCCAGCTCCTCGCGGTCAGGCAGATCGAGCCGGAACGTGTTGCCGTCGACGATATCCACGCTCGCCGTACCCGGCGTGAAGGCTCCCACGAGCTCGTCACGGACCGTGTAGGTCGCAGTGACCCGGTAGCCCGCGAATCCGGTCTCACGGTCCGGGTCGTCTCGGAACACGAGCTTGCCGTTGAGGGTGACCGGTGTCGAGGTCTCCTCGGTCGGGCGTACGTCGATGCGCAGGGGCTTGCCGGAGTCGATCAGCTTGCGCAGCGCCGACCAGGCAAGGCCGACTTCGTCGGCGACCATCGCGCCGGAGCGGTCCTGGACGCGGACCTTGAGCTCGGCCTCGCGACTGATCGACTCGAGCGGCGGCAGGTCGAGGCCGAACGTGTTGTTGAACCCGATGATCCGGACCGTGAGCGACTGATGGACGAAGGCGCCGGCGTCGTCCTCGGCGGCGACCAGGAAGGTGGTGGTAACGGCGTACCCGTCGAAGACGTCGTTCTTGCTCTCGTCGGTGGAGTTGACGAGTTGCCCAGTCAGAACTGTCATGCCGAGCCCCCACATGGATGGGTTCTTCTCCGGCAAATCGACAGGGATAGCCCGTCTGCCTGTGGGATCGAAAGTAACGGCGTTCTAGGTGTGATGTCTAGCACATTGTCGAACCTCGCATTCGAGAGTGTGTGTTAAGACGGACAGCGGATCACACCGCGTGTGATGCGGAAGTTATCGAATGCGGCTTTGACCTCGGCTGCGCGGGTCGTCGCCCGGTAAAGTTAGATCGAGAGGCGGACGTTGGCTGGAGTGGCGTCGAAGCCGATCGCGTCGAGCACGACCCACGATCCCGTCCGGTCCCGATAGAGCGCTTCACGCCGGGCCCGACCAGAATCGAGCGCTCGAGGATCCGGTTCTGCTTCGCGCCGACGAGCTCCTCGCCCTCGTAGAGGAGGACGGCGGTGCCGCGCGGATTCGCGACCAGGAGCGTCTCGACCGCCTCGTTGACCTCGGTGACGGTGAGACCGCCGGCGAGCGCCTCGTCGAGGCCGACGTACTCGATGCCCGGCTCGGCTTCGTTATAGAGCGGGACAACGGTGAGCGAGCCGAAGGAGCGCGGCTCGCCGAGACCGAAGGGGAGGTAGGTCTGGGGTGTGGCCGTTGGCTTCATGCCCGAAAGTCAGGCCGGCGCCGTGGAGTAGCGTCCCCGCTCGTGGTGTACGAGCCGGTTGAGGTCGTCTCTTCCGTGGCTGTCGCGGAGCGACGGCCGCGGGTCCGGGTGGTAGCTGACCACCGCGTCATCCTCGCGAGGTCCTGTCGAGAGACTCAGCGAGGAGGAGCACGGTGGTCGAGCACACGATGGACGTGACGGGCTGGTTGCGCAAGCAGCTCGAGGCGGCGAGCCCGGACCTGCTGCGGGCGATGGTCAAGGACATGGCGGAGGCGCTGATGGGCGCGGAGGCGGACGTGGTCTGCGGCGCGTCCTATGGCGAGCGGAGCCTGGAGCGGGTCAACCGCAGAAACGGCTACCGGGAGCGCGACTGGGACACCAGGGTCGGCTCGATCGAGCTCGCGGTGCCGAAGCTGCGCGAGGGCAGCTACTTCCCGGACTGGCTGCTGCAGCCGCGCCGGCGCGCGGAGCAGGCGTTCGTGTCGGTGATCGCGGACGCCTACCTCGCCGGCGTCTCCACCCGCCGGGTGGAGAAGCTGGTGCAGCAGCTCGGCGTCGAGCGGATGAGCAAGAGTCAGGTCTCCAGGTTGGCGAAGAGCCTCGACGAGATCGTCGAGGACTTCCGTTCCCGCCCGCTCGACGGCGCGCCCTTCCCGTACGTCACCTTCGACGCGCTGGTGGTCAAGTGCCGCGAGGGCGGCCGGACGGTCAACGTCTGCGTCGTGCACGCGGTCGGTGTCAACAAGGATGGCTTCCGCGAGTCGCTCGGGCTGGACGTCGTCACCGCCGAGGACGGCGCCGCCTGGCTCGCCTTCCTACGCTCGCTCGTCGCCCGCGGCCTCAGCGGCGTCCGGCTGGCCACGAGCGACGCGCACCCCGGCCTCGTCGACGCGATCGCTGCCACGCTGCCCGGCGCCGCCTGGCAGCGCTGCCGCACGCACGCGATGCGCAACCTGCTCACCCGCGTCCCGAAGAGCGCGCAGAGCTTCGTGGCGACGATGGTCAGGACGATCTTCGCGCAGCCCGACGCCGAGATGGTCGGCGAGCAGCACCGGCGGATCGTCGACCATCTCGCCACGCGCTTCCCGGAGGCGGCGGCGCTGCTCGAGGAAGCAGCACCCGACCTGCTCGCCTTCACCAGCTTCCCGAAGGAGCACTGGCGGCAGCTCTGGTCGAACAACTCGCTCGAGCGGCTCAACAAGGAGATCCGCCGCCGCACCGACGTCGTTGGCATCTTCCCCGACCGGGCCTCGGTGATCCGGCTGGTCGGCGCCGTCCTCGCCGAACAGAACGACGAGTGGGCCGTCGCCAGCCGCCGCTACATGAGCGTCGAGTCGCTCGCGAAAGCGCTCACCGATCCCGCCGACGTGCCCGAGGAGGTGATCGCGATCGAAGCGGCCGCGTAAACGTCAGGCGAGGATGACGCGCTCAGCCTCGTACACCACTTGACGGGACGTGGCCAGAGGGTCACGTCCCGTAGCGTGGTGTAGGAGCGCGTCGGACGGAGCCGGTTGAGGGTCCGGCCACCGTGGCGCTCAGACTCGTCGGTTCCTGGCAAGGACGACGAGGAAGGGAGCACCACGATGGCCGAGACGAAGAGGATGACGGCTGAGCAGGTCGTCAGCTATCTGCTTGAGGAGGAGGGGCT
>JACDER010000042.1 GCA_013816275.1 Actinomycetota bacterium
GACCGGCCGGGGCGCGGAACGCCGCGTCGCGACCACCGTCGCCAGCGCGAACCGCTCGCCCTGCACCTTCCAGCGCTCGACGTCGGCGAGGATCTCTTTCACGGGGCGATCGTAACTACCCGATCCCGCGCACCGTCACGAACATGGCCTCGCGCAGGCTGCTGCCGACCGGTGGCCCCGCGAGCGCGAGCACCGGGAGCGGCTTGCCGTAGATGAACGAGGTCGAAAAGTAGTCGCCGACCATCAGGCCGAGCGTGGTGCGCGCGATCCAGGCCAGCTTGATCGCGCGCGCGTTCAGCCGCTGCGGCTTCCCCCACGTCGCGCCGCCGTCGGACGAGAAGATGAAGCTCGCGTCGAGCTTGCAGAGGCACGACTGCATCTCGTAGTAGACGATTCCGACGTGGCCCGCCGTCTCCGGGTCGGCCCCGAGGCCGGGCAGGAAGTACATCCGGCTCGTCGGCCCGGTCGGGACCCGTACGGGCGACGTCCAGGTGCGGAGGTTCGTGGAGTGGATGAACACGATGTCGGCGCCGTTGCAGTTGGCGCGCCGGCGGCAGTCGTTCCAGGCGGCATAGATCGTCCCGTCGGCGCCGACCTCGACCGTGGGGAACGGGGAGGTGCGCATCCGCGGGACGTCGCGGAAGAGCTGGTCGACGATCTTGAACGCGCCCGTGAAGGTCGCGCCGCCGTCCGCCGAGATGCTCTGGCCGAGCGACGTCCGGCCGGAGAAGAGGATCGTGAGATCGCCGTCCGGCGTGATCGCCGGCTGCGCGCCGTTCAGCGAGTCGGTTCCGAACACCGGAGACGGCACGGGGGGGCCCCAGGTCAGACCGCCGTCAACAGACGTCAGGGTCAGCAAGCGGTTTCGGCCGAAGTCCGCGTAGGTCATGTAGCACTGCCCGCGGTACGGGCTCGAATCCCAGTTGTCGCAGGCGATCCACTCCTTGTCGAACTCCAGGTCGATGTCCGAGCGGAGAGCCGTCACCGGCAGGTCCCAGCTCGTGCCGTCCGTGGAGCGGCTGATCAGGAACGCGTTGTCGGTCGGCGAGAACGCGAGGCTGGCGATCATGAAGACACCGTGCGCCGCGTCGTAGGCGACCGCCGGATCGCTCACTCTGGGGTACGGGCCGGGCGGCGCGGAGAACTGCGTGATCCCGGGCAGGAAGCCCTTCTCCCAGGTTGCGCCGCCATCGGTCGACGTCGCCCAGCCGATGTTGGAGGCGCCGCCGTCGAAGTAGCGCCCGGACTGGAACGTGTTCACGAGAGTCGACCCGGCCGAGATGTTGTCGGGCTCCACCTGGGCCTGATGCTGGCTGTCGGCGTTGTGGTAGGGATCGAACGACACGCGAACGCTCACGACCTCGCAGTCGGCATCGGCCGTGTCGATCGGGTCGGCGGTGACGATGTCGCGGCCGGCCTTGCACCTGATCGTGTTGGCGCCTCCTCCCTCGGCGGCGATCCGGTCCGCCTTGTTCGTGCCGATGACAGCTCCGCGGTTGGGAGCGACGATGTCCTTGGCCTGCGCGGACGCGGCGCCGAAGCCGGCGAAGAGGCAAACCACCGCAGCGAGGAGAGGCCGGCGCACTCAGATCAAGAGTACCGGCGCTCGGAAAGCCCTTAGGGTTGCGCCCGATGGCCCTGCTCTCGGTCGAGCACGTCACGCGGCGCTTCGGCGGAATCGTCGCGCTCGACGACGTCTCCGTCGATGCAGAGCCAGGCGAGATCGTCGGCCTGATCGGCCCGAACGGCGCCGGCAAGACGACGCTGTTCAACGTGATCACTCGCCTGTACCGGCCGCAGTCGGGCGAGCTCCGGTTCGACGGCCGGTCGCTGCTTCACACGGCTCCCCATCGGGTCGTGCACCGGGGCATCGCGCGCACGTTCCAGAACGTCGAGCTCTTCTCCACGATGACCGTCGGCGAGAACGTCCTCGTCGGGACGCACAGCCGGAACGTCATGCGCGGCGGCTACCGGCGGGCGCACGAGACGCTCGAGTACGTCGGGCTCGCCCATCTCGCGAGCTCGCCGGCGCGGGAGCTTCCCTACGGGCTGCAGAAGCGAGTGGAGCTCGCGCGCGCGCTCGCCTCGCGACCGCAACTGCTTCTGCTGGACGAGCCGGCCGGCGGGCTCAGCCACGAGGAGGTCGAGGAGCTGGGGGGTTTCATCCGCAAGATCCGGGACGACTTCGAGCTCACCGTCCTCGTCGTCGAGCACCACATGAATCTCGTCATGGGAGTCTCCGACCGCGTGTTCGTACTCAACTTCGGCCAGCGGATCGCCGCGGGCACCCCTGCCGATGTGCAGAAGGATCCGGCCGTGATCGAGGCCTATCTGGGAGGTGCCGAGTAGTGCCGCCGCTCCTCCAGCTCGAGGACGTCCACGCCCGCTACGGCCCCACGACCGCCCTGCGCGGGATCTCGCTCACGGTGGGTGAGGGCGAGAGCGTGGCCGTGCTGGGCGCGAACGGAGCCGGGAAGACGACGACGCTCCGTGCGATCTCGGGCACCGTGAAGCGGAGCGGCCGGATCGAGTTCGCCGGTCAGAGCCTGGGGCGGCGCGGCCCGGAGTCGGTGTCGAGACTCGGGATCGCGCACGTGCCGGAGGGGCGCGGCACCTTCGGCGAGCTAACCGTCCGCGAGAACCTCCGCCTGGGCGCGTACACGCAGCGCGGTGCGGCGTTCAAGGCCGACTACGTGCGTGTCTTGAACCTGTTTCCGTGGATGGCCGACCGCGAAGGCCAGCAGGCCGGCACGCTCAGCGGCGGAGAGCAGCAGATGCTTGCGCTCGGGCGCGCGCTGATGCAGCGGCCCCGCCTGCTGCTCCTGGACGAGCCGTCGCTCGGGCTGGCTCCCTCCATCGTCGGAGAGATCTTCCGGCGCGTGAAGGTGCTGAACGCAGAGGAGGGCCTGTCAGTGCTGATCGTCGAGCAGAACGCGGTGGTCGCGCTCGACACGGCTGCCCGGGCGTACGTGCTCGAGGTCGGGCGCGTGGTCGTGACCGGATCGAGCGAGGAGCTGCGCCGAAACGAGTCCGTGCGACGCTCCTACCTGGGCTATTAAGTGGCCCACCCGGCCCCATCGGACGGCTTCTGGCGGCTGCAAAGCGGCGCCAGACGTCGTCCTCAGTCGCGTCCGTATTCTCCGAATACGAACGCTCCCTGCGTCCTGCTCTGGCTTGCTTTTCGCGGGCCAGAACCTCGCCGATGGAACCGGGCGGGCCACTGATGGCGAACTTCCTGCAACAGGTGGTGAGCGGACTCGCGACGGGCGGGATCTATGGCAGCCTCGCGCTCGCGCTCGTCCTCATCTACCGAGCAACGCGGGTGATCAACTTCGCCCAGGGCGAGATGGGCATGTTCGCCACGTTCATCGCGCTCTGGCTGATCGAGTCCGGCTGGCCCTACTGGGGCGCGTTCTTCGCCACGCTCGCCATCGCCTTCGTGGGAGGCGTCGTGGTCGAGCGAGTGGTGATCCGGCCGGTGGAGCGAGCCCCCGCGGTCACCGTCGTCATCATCACGATCGGCCTGCTGATCGGCCTGAACGGAGCCGCATTCTGGATCTGGGGAGGCGAGACGCGGGCGTTCCCGAGCGCGTTCTCGACCCGCGCGATCCATGTCGGCGGCGTCGCCTTCTCGATCCAGGATCTCGGCGTGATCGGGGTCTCGCTCGCCGCCGTCGGGCTCCTCTACGTGTTCTTCCGGTTCACCAAGCTCGGGCTCGGGCTCCGCGCCGCCGCGCTCAATCCGGAGGCCAGCAGGCTCGTCGGCGTACGGGTCGGCTGGATGCTGGCACTCGGTTGGGGCTTCGCGTCGGTGCTCGGCGCGCTCTCGGGGATGATGGTCGCGCCGCTCGTCTTCCTCGACCCGAACATGATGCGGGCGGTCCTACTCTACGCGCTCGCGGCGGCGATCCTCGGTGGTCTCGACAGCCCGATCGGAGCGGTCGTCGGCGGACTCGTGCTCGGCGTCGGGCTGAACCTGATCTCGACCTACGTCGACTTCATCGGCGACCAGCTGAAGCTCCCGGTCGCATTCGCGGTCATCCTGGCCGTGCTCCTCGTCAAGCCGACGGGCCTGTTCGGGCGGACGACGGTGAGGCGCGTATGACCCGTCGGCGCGCGATCACCCTCGGGGCGCAGGCTGGAGCCTTCCTCGTAGCGGTTGCCCTGTTGACCGTCCTCCCCCACTGGCTGGGCGACTTCCGGGCCTCCCAGGTCGCCTACGTCGGCATCTACTTCATCGCGATCATGGGCCTCAACATCCTGACCGGATACACGGGCCAGATCTCGCTCGGACACGGGGCGTTCATGGCGATCGGGGGCTACACGACCGCGATCATGGTCGGGCACCACAACGTTCGCGACCTCTGGACGATCCCGCTCGCCGGCCTGGTCGCGGGAGGCGCAGGTCTGCTCTTCGGAGTGCCCGCCTTGCGCCTCTCAGGCCTCTATCTGGCTCTCGCCACGTTCGCGATCGCGGTCGCGCTCCCGGCCGTTCTGAAGAAGTTCGACCACTTCACGGGCGGGACGCAGGGCATCCAGCTCTTCGGGCGGCCGGGCTTCACCGGGAAGGGGTACGAGAACGTCCATGTGCTCGGCCAGACCCTCACGTTCAACAACTGGCTCTACTACCTGACCTGGACGGTCGCAGCGGTGCTCTTCCTGATCGCGTGGCTCGTGCTCGGCGGGCGGATGGGGCGGACGTTCCGCGCGATCCGCGACAGCGAGATCGCTGCGACGTCGTCGGGAGTGAACCTGCCGCTGTACAAGACCCTCGCCTTCGGGCTGTCCGCGTTCTACGCCGGCGTCGCGGGCTCTCTGTTCGCGCTCGCGACCACGTTCGTCAACCCGGACACGTTCCCGATCATCCTCTCGCTGTACTTGCTGATCGGAGCGGTCATCTCCGGGCTCGGGTCGCTCTGGGGGATCGCGGCGGGAGCGCTCTTCATCCAGTACGTGCCGGATCTCGCCTCGAAATACGTCTCGAAGGCGCCCGGCGCTCCGTCCGTCGCCTACGCGGTCATCCTGATCATCGTCGTCCTGCTTCTGCCCTTCGGACTCACCGGGCTCATACGCAAATCCGCCCGACCCCTAACCGATCGGCTCTTTCGAGGTCATAATCAGTAGCCCAGTGAATCGTCGCCTCCTCGTTCCGTGCCTCTGCCTGCTCGCGCTTGGGCTTCCGCTCGCCGTCCAGGCCGCGTCTGGAGCCGATCCAGGCGTGACGAGCACCTCGATCCTGATCGGCGGAACGGTCCCTCTGAGCGGCGAAGCCTCGTCGGGCGGTCTGACCGCAAAGGGCGCCGACGCGTTCTTCAAGTACACGAACGCGAACAAGGGCGTCTTCAAGCGCAAGATCACGTACGACTACAAGGACGACGCCTACGACCCGTCGAGGACGATCCAGGCGACACGCGAGCTCGTCCAGCAGGATCACGTGTTCGCGATCTTCAACCCGCTCGGGACGGCGCACAACATCGCCACCCGGCCCTTCCTGAACTCGGTCGGTGTTCCGCAGCTCTTCGTCGCCAGCGGGTGGGGCGGCTGGGCGCGTGATGCGAAGCAGTACCCGCTCACGATCGGCCTGATCCCGACCTACACGGGCGAGGGGATCATCTACGGCCGGTACGTGAAGTCGAAGATCAAGGACGCGAAGATCGGCGTCCTGTATCAGGACGACGACTACGGGCGTGAGCTCCTCTCCGGCTTGAAGAAGGGGCTCGGGTCGAAACAGGGCCAGATCGTCAGCTCCAAGAGCTACGACCCGACCTCGGCAGAGGTCTCCCAGCAGATCAATGCGCTCAAGGCCTCGGGCGCGAACGTCGTGATGATCTTCGCCTTCGGGAAGTTCGCCATCCAGTCCTTCGTCTTCATCAAGAAGCTCGGCTGGAAGCCGAAGCAGATCTTCGTCAACGCGGTCGCGGCCGCGACCAGCGTGATGCAGCTTGCGAGCACCAGCGGCCAGACGGAGGGAACGATCTCGATCGCGTTCTTCAAGGATCCCGCCAACCCGCTCTTCGACAAGGACAAGGGCATGAAGCTCTACAAGAGCATCATGGCCAAGTACGGCGACGGCGGGACGCCGGGGCCGGCGTCGAAGTGCAAGGCGAGCGTCCCGCCCAAGTGGTGCAGCGGCTACTACCTCGCCGGGATGGTCTCGGGCTCGGTGATGGTCGACGCGCTGAAGGGGGCGGGCAAGAACCTGACCCGGAAGAGCCTGATGAAGTCGGCTCTCCATCTCAACGTGAAGAACAACCCGTTCGTCCTCCCGGGAATCTCGATCAAGACCTCGGCCACCGATCGCTGGCCGATCGAGCAGGCACAGCTCGAGCGCTTCAAGGGCTCGCGCTGGTACCCGTTCGGGAAGCTCGTCACCGCGCCGCGGAGCTAGCACTCGGCTGACATAAGCTCCTTCGATGGAGCTCGTGCACGCGTCGACGGCCGAGCTGTGCGAGGCCGCTCGCGAGCTGCGCGCCCGCGGGAAGGGCGCGCTCGTCACCTACTCGCCCAAGGTCTTCATCCCGCTGACGAAGCTCTGCCGGGATGTCTGTCACTACTGCACGTTCGCGAGGCCACCACGGCGGGGAGAGCGCGCGTACATGTCACTGGACGAGGTCCTGGAGGTCGCGCGGGCGGGGGCAGCGGCGGGGTGCCACGAGGCGCTGTTCACGCTCGGCGACAAGCCCGAGCTGCGGTATCGAGCGGCGCGTGAGGAGCTCGCCGCGCTGGGCTGCGAGACGACGATCGAATATCTGGAGCGGGCGGCGAGAACGGTGCTGGAGGAGACCGGCCTGCTGCCGCATGTCAATCCCGGCGTTATGGGCGCAGCCGACCTCGCCGCCTTGCGTCCGGTCAGCGCGTCGCAAGGGATCATGCTGGAGACCGCTTCCGAGCGGCTGTCGGCACGCCGCGGGCCGCACTTCGGCTCGCCGGACAAGCTGCCGGCGAGGAGGCTGGAGACGATCCGCCTCGCCGGCGAGGCGGCCGTCCCCTTCACCACGGGGATCCTGATCGGGATCGGCGAGACGCGGGCGGAGCGGATCGAGGCGCTGCTCGCAATCCGGGAGCTCGGGGAGCGGTACGGGCACGTGCAGGAGGTGATCGTCCAGAACTTCCGCGCGAAGCCGGGGACGCGGATGGCCGGGCACCCGGAGCCTTCGCTCGACGAGCTGCTCTGGACGGCGGCGGCCGCACGCGTCGTACTCGGACCGGACTGGAACATCCAGGCGCCGCCCAACCTGAGCTACGACGACTTCCCGCGGTTGCTGGACGCCGGGATCAACGACTGGGGAGGCATCTCGCCGGTGACCGTCGACCACGTGAATCCGGAGGCGCCGTGGCCGGAGGTCGAGCGACTGCAAGAGGCGACCGAGTCGCGCGGGTTGCGCCTTGCCCCCCGTCTGCCCATCTACCCGGAGTACGTGGCCGACCTGGACCGGTGGGCGGATCCGGCCGTCGCGGTCGCGGTACGCCGCCGGGCGGACGCGGACGGGTTGGGACGCGAGGACCGCTGGGCCGCCGGATCCTCCGAGACGCCCGCGAGGGCCGGGGTGGCCGCCAACCTCCTCCCCACTGCGAGCCTAACCCGGAAATCCGTACGCGTGGGTGCCGGAAATGGATCGAAATCGTCCCCACCGGTGGAGCAAGCGCTCGCCGCCGCCAAGGAGGGCCGCGAGCTCGACGAGGACGACGTCACCGCCCTCCTGCGCGCACGCGGCAGCGACCTCGCAGCGGTCCTCCAGTCAGCCGACCGACTCCGTCGTGAGGTCAACGGCGACACGGTCACCTACGTCGTCACGCGAAACATCAACTACACGAACGTCTGCTACTTCCGCTGCGGCTTCTGCGCCTTCTCGAAGGGCAAGCTGGCGGAGAACCTCCGCGGCCGCCCCTACCTCGTCCCGCTCGACGAGATCGTCAGGCGCAGCCGCGAGGCCTGGGAACGAGGCGCGGTCGAGGTCTGCCTGCAGGGCGGCATCCACCCCGGCTTCACCGGCGTCTTCTACCTCGACGTTTGCCGCGCCATCAAGCAAGCGCTGCCCGACATCCACGTCCACGCCTTCTCCGCGCTCGAGGTTTGGCAGGGCGCGGCCACGCTCGGGCTCGACCTCGACGCCTACCTGACGCGGCTCCGCGAAGCCGGCCTCGCGTCGCTCCCGGGCACGGCGGCGGAGATCCTCGACGACGAGGTCAGGAGCGTGATCTGCCCGGACAAGGTCTCGACCGGCCAGTGGCTGGGTGTCCACGACAGCGCGCACCGGGCCGGCCTGCGCTCGACCACGACGATCATGTTCGGCCACGCGGACACGCCCCGGAGCTGGGCCCGCCACCTGATCCGCCTCCGCGACCAGCAGAAGCGCACCGGCGGGTTCACCGAGTTCGTCCCCCTCCCGTTCGTGCACATGGAGGCGCCCATCTTCCTGCAGGGCCGAGCCCGCCCAGGCCCCACCTTCCGCGAAGCGATGCTCGTCCACGCCGCCGGCCGGCTCGCGCTCCATCCCTGGATCACGAACATCCAGGCCTCCTGGGTCAAGCTCGGCTTCGAGGGCGCGAAGGCCGCGCTCCAGGCCGGGGCCAACGACCTCGGCGGTACGC
>JACDER010000256.1 GCA_013816275.1 Actinomycetota bacterium
TCTCCAGGCCGCGCCGCTCCTCTGCGCGGGCCTGATCGGCTACCGGTCGCTCCGGCTGACCGGCGACGCCGAGCGGATCGGACTGTACGGCTTCGGGGCGTCGGCCCACATCATCGCCCAGGTGGCCCGGCACGAGGGCCGCCGGGTGTTCGCGTTCACCCGGGCCGGAGACGAGCAGGGGCAGGCCTTCGCGCTTTCGCTCGGAGCCGAGTGGGCCGGCGCCTCGGGCTCGTCGCCGCCGGAGCCGCTCGACGCCGCGATCATCTTCGCGCCCGTCGGCGAGCTCGTCCCACAGGCGCTCGCCGTGACGGCGAAGGGCGGCGTCGTCGTCTGCGCGGGGATCCACATGAGCGACATCCCGTCATTTCCGTACGACCTGCTCTGGGGCGAGCGCGTCGTCCGCTCGGTGGCGAACCTGACGCGGCGGGACGGCGAGGAGTTCCTGGCGCTCGCGCCACGAGTCCCCGTCAGGACCGAGGTCGAGCCTTACCCGCTGGAGCAAGCGAACGAAGCACTCGAGCAGCTGCGGCGCGGCGCCGTCCGCGGCGCGGCGGTCCTCAGGATCGATGCTTCTTCTTCGGCTTCT
This sequence comes from Actinomycetota bacterium, assembly GCA_013816275.1. Lineage (GTDB taxonomy): Bacteria > Actinomycetota > Thermoleophilia > Gaiellales > Gaiellaceae > JACDER01. Next base: position 587 of record JACDER010000256.1, read on the forward strand.
TCTTGACCACCAGCTGGGCCTCCATTCCGCGGGCGCGGTGGTCCGAGATCGAGCACCAGAGCACGTAGCGTCCCGTCGACAGCGTCGTCCGCAGGTCGGAGGAATCGCCGGGGCCGACCTCGCCGAGCGCGAAGGTCTTCGTCCCGCCGATCCGATGCAGGCGGAGATCGTGGGGATCCTCGCCGAAGTTCGCGAGCTGGATGACGGCCGGCCCCGTGTACACCGTCCGCCGGGAGAGCGCGAAGTCGTACTCCTCGGCCACCACCTGCACCCTCGTCTGCTGGATCGGCTTTCCCGCCTGCGCCGGCGCGGCGAGGCCGACGAGCAGGGCGGCGACGAGGCCGAGTCTCTTCATCTGACGAGGGTCGGCCGCTGGAACGATGCGGCGTTGGGGATCACGGCCGCCGCGTCCGTGCTGAGCCACTGCTCGAGGAGCCCGGCGTACACACCGCGGAAGTCCGACGTGGCCCGCAGATTCCCCTTCTCGTCGAGCCCGCTGGCCAGACCGGGGAACTCGCCCACCATCTTGCCGCTCGCGCGCGTCCCGATCAGGAAGCCGCTTCCGGCCGCGCCGTGGTCGGTGCCGAGGGACGCGTTCTCCTTCGCCCGGCGGCCGAACTCCGTCCAGAGATGGACGAGCACTCGATCGGCGAGCCCTCGGGCCTCGAGGTCGCGCTGGAAGGCGAGGAGCGTGTCGGCGGTCAGTTTGAGCGCGTCGCTCAGGTCATCCGCCTGCTGGGCGTGCGTGTCGTACATGCCGGGAGCCTCGAGCGTGACGCAGCGGAGGGGGAGACCCATGGCGAGCATGGCGGCCAACCCGGCGAGGCGGCGCGGGAACTGGTCGTTCGAGGTCGGATACGTGACCGAGCTGCCGAAGGTCGTCTGCCCGTTCGTCGGAGCGAACGGGAGGAGCTGCGTCCGCAGCCGGTACGACTGCGACGTGATCTGGCCCGCCGTCTTGAGCGCCGCGTCCTTGCTCTTCTCGTGGGCGCTCCCGAGCGGGGCGAGTGTCCGCACCATCTGCTCCGCGACGGCTCCGTCGACGCGCTGTGAGGTCAAGGAGTAGCGGTCCGGCCCCTCGATCGAGGCGACTGGGACGCGGGCCGTCGCGAGCGACGGCTGGAGCCGCGTGAAGAGCGACAGGCCTTGCAGCGGATTGTCCTTAGCTCCGACCTTGTCCAGATAGCGCCCGAGCCATCCCGTCCGGAGGAGTGGGTCGGTCGCCCCGACCTCCCAGTAGTGGCGGGAGGTGAAGTGCGACTGGTCGGGGCTCGTGTAGCCGACAGCGGGCATGACCGTGACTTTCCCCTCGCCGTGGAGGGTCGCGAGCGACGCCAGCGACGGATGCCAGCGCAGCCGGGGATCCTCGGCGAACGCGATCCCGGACGACGCCGGCAGCGCGAGCCTCGGGCGCAGCACGCGATACCTCGGATCGCCGTCGGGGAACAGAATCGAGAGGGCGTCGGCGCCGCCGTCGAGGAAGATCGAGACCAGCACCGGCTCGGCCGGGGCCGCGGCGGCCTGGGCGATCCCGTCGTCGTAGGCCTGCGAGAGGAGCTTCGTTCCGCCGTACACGGCGAGCGCGAGGCCCGCAGCGCGCGAGACGAAGCTCCGGCGCGAAAGGCCGGTGCCGGCCGGCAGCGGCATCCCCGGCTCGATCGGCGGCAGTCCTTGTCCGGCCTCGGCCACGGCTCGGCGGGCCAGCTCGGTGCGCGAGAAGTCGTTGCAGCCGCAGGCGCGAGGCTTCGTCATGCCGCCTGCAGCTCCGGCGAGACCGCGATCAGCTGGCGGAGCGCGTTCTCGACCATGACGTTGGCGCCGGTCTCGGTCGCACCCACGAGCGTCCACTTCGCGAAGTCGAGCAGGACGCGTCGCGTCGCCTGCGTGAGCGCCGGGCTACCGAGGAACGTCTGCGCGCGCGCGAGCAGCTCGCCCGCCTTCTGCGGGCTCGTGTCGCGCTTCGGGTCGAGTGCAGACGGCTTGAGCGCGAAGGAGGCCAGGTTCCAGCGCCCCCTGAAGGTCGCCGTATCGAGCCAGCGTGTCTCGTCCCAGCCGGCGACATTGGGTGGATAGAACAGCCTCTGGCCGGCGAGCGCCGAGATGCGGAACCACTGCGCGCTGTCGATCCCGCGCCCCGTCGAGCGCAGGAGCCCAGCCGTGTAGACGATCGGCGACTTCACCATCCGCGGGCCGGTGTAGAGGGCTGGGTGCTTGAGGATGGCCGAGACAACGGGCTGCACCTCGTACTTCGCCTTGTACAGCTTCTCCAGCCCGGCCTGCGTCGACTTGCTAGGCGCGACCGGGATGAAGTAGTCCCAGAGCTTGCGGACGAAGAACGACGCGTGGTTGCGGTGCGCCAGGCACA
>JACDER010000257.1 GCA_013816275.1 Actinomycetota bacterium
GCACCAGGACCATGGGGACACGCCCGAAACCTGCTTCTCGGCGATCGAGCAGGGCTTCACCAGCGTGATGATGGACGGCTCGCTGCTGGCAGACGGGAAGACCCCGTCCGACTTCGACTACAACGTGGCGGTCACCCGCGAGGTCGTCGAGCACGCCCACGCCGTCGGCGTCACGGTCGAAGGCGAGCTCGGGACGCTCGGCGGAATCGAGGACGGCCATGGCTCCGGCGAGGTTCACCTGACCGACCCCGAGCAGGCGGTCGAGTTCGTCCGACTGACCGGGATCGATGCGCTCGCGGTCGCCATCGGCACGAGTCACGGCGCGTACAAGTTCGCGCAGCCTCCGACCGGGGACGTCCTGGCCATGAACCTGATCCAGGACATCCACGAGCGGTTGCCGGACACGCACCTGGTCATGCACGGATCCTCGTCCGTACCGAAAGACCTCGTGGACACGATCAACGAGCACGGCGGGAAGATCCGGCGCTCGTGGGGGGTTCCGGTCGAGGAGATCCAGCTCGGGATTCGGCACGGTGTCCGCAAGGTGAATGTCGACACGGACGCGCGCCTGGCTATGACGGGGGCGGTCCGGAAGGCGATCGCGGAGAACCCGGAGGACTTCGATCCCCGCACGTACTTGAAGCCGGCGCGGGAGGCGATGAAGGCCGTCTACGCCGAGCGGATGACGCAGTTCGGCCAGGCGGGTCACGCGGGCGACTACGAACCGAAGTCGCTCGAGCAGATGCGGCAGTTCTATGCGGCGGATTCGGCCGACGTCGGTTCCGGACCCGGCTAGCCGGGCGCACGGGCTGTCGATTTCGCGGCACGAAGTCGCCGGATTGGACATCTAGGCAGCGCCCGTCGCCTGGGGTAGCGTCGCCGGCATGACCGCGATGCCCGCACTCGCGCTCGCCGAGAGCGAGACAGACACCCTGGAGTATCTGACCCGCCAGCTCTCGAGCGACGGCTTCGAGGTGCTCGCCGCGGGCAGCGGGCGGGAGATTCTCGAGCTGGCGGAACGCGCCAGGCCTGATCTCGTGCTCGTCGACTCGGCGCTTCCCGACGGATCCGGCCTCGACGTCTGCCGCAGGCTGCGCGAGGGAGAGCCGGGCCGGTCCTGGAACCGGCAAGTTCCGCTGATCATGCTCGGCGACGCGGGGGCCGACGCGTTCGACCGCGTCCGCGCGCTCGAGCGTGGATGCGACGACTTCGTCCCGCGTCCGTTCTTCTACGACGAGCTCCGCGCCCGCATCCGTGCCGTGCTGCGCCGCGCGCTTCCGGCCGCCCCCGACCGGCTCGAGGCAGGCCCCCTGGTCGTCGACCGGCGGACGCGGCGGGTGACTGTCGGCGGCGAGCCGGTGGTGCTCGCAGGCCGTGAGTACGAGCTGCTCCTCAAGCTCGCGTCGGAGCCCGCACGCGTCTTCACGAAGGAGGAGCTCCTCCGCGAGGTCTGGGGCTATCGCTCCCTCGGCCGGACGAGGACGATCGACTCGCACGCGTCCCGGCTGCGGCGCAAGCTGAACGCCGCTGACGGGGGCGGGGACTACGTCGTGAACGTGTGGGGGGTCGGCTATAAGCTCACCGACGGTTAGCCGTACTCAAAAGGGGGTCTTTTCGATGAAGCGTGCACTCGCCGCGGTGGCCGCCGGCCTGGCCGCGGTCGCCGTCTATGCAGCAGTCGCGCCGGCCGGGCAGCAGGCCGTGACGCCGAAGCAGTTCTCCGCGTTGTCCAAGAAGGTCACGACTCTGTCGAGGACGGTGACGAACCTGAAGAAGGAGCTCGCCGCCGTCGAGACCTGCGCGCTCAACCAGGCCATCGCGATCGCGCAGTACGGCGACTCGGCGAAGAACGAGGGCTACGTGTACCAGGTGCCGGACGGGACCCTCGAGCTACAGACCGCGCTCGATGTCGCTGATCCGACCTCGGCTCAAGCCTGGATGCTGGTCACGTCCAAGACGTGCGCCGACATCATCAACAGCGGGAAGAAGAAGGCGCCTGCGTCAGTCCGGGCCCATTTGAAGTAGAGCGCCCTCCAGCCGAAGCAGCGTCTCCTTGCGCTCGAGCCCGCCGGCGTAGCCGACGAGGCTGCCCGTCGAGCCGACGACGCGGTGGCAGGGCAGGACGATCGGGATGGGATTCCGGTTCATGACCATGCCGACTGCGCGGGCCGCGCGCGGCCTCCCCGCCTGGCCCGCGAGCGTGCCGTATGTCGTCAGCGACCCGTAGGGCACCCGCGCGAGCTCCTCGAGGACGGTGCGGTTGAAGGGCGTCAGCCGCTCGATGTCGACCCGCAGGTCGAACGAACGCCGCTGCCCGGTGAAGTACTCGTCGAGCTCGCGCTTGACCTCGTCCAGCGGCCGGGGGGAGCGGAGCACGCGCGTGCCGAACGACCGCCCGAGCGAATCGAGCTCACGCTCAGGATCGGCATCGAACGAGATCCGGCACAATCCTCGCTCCGACACTGCGACCAGCAGCGGCCCGATCGGGGAGTCGGTCAGGTCGTAGGCAACGTCGAGCAGGCCCTCGTCCGCGGCGGCGGTCCGGAAGCGCTCGTCGAGCTGGGGAGACACGGTCATGCGATCTCGATCCTCCTTCTGCGCAGGCGGCGGACTCCCGAGGACGCGGCCTGGCGGGCCGCCTCCTCACTCGATCCGAGCGCCATGCCGATGTCGGCGTAGGACAGGTCGTAGCCGTAGCGGAGCACGACGGCCGCGCGCTCCTTCGCCGGGAGCACGCCGGCCAGGTGCTCGAGCTCGGCGTACTCGGGGCGCGAGTCGCGTGACGCCTCGTCGCGCGCCTCCACAAGCGGAAGCTTCCGCCGGTGCTCGTCCGCGGCCACCCTGGCCGCGATCGTGTACAGCCACGCGCGCAGGTGCTCCGCGTGCCTGAGGCCCGGATATCCGCGCAGCGCGCGCAGGAAGGTCTCCTGGAAGGCGTCGTC
>JACDER010000258.1 GCA_013816275.1 Actinomycetota bacterium
GCCGCTCGACTGGGACTCGCTCACTGGCCCAGGCAACCGACAGTCCGTGGAAGCCGTAGCGGCGAATGCCGCTTACGCGCAGGCGCGCCGGCAGTGCGTACGTCCGCGCCCACTCAGGGATGGTGGCATGGAAGGCCGTATCGAAGACGGCCGCCTGCGGCAGCCGCGGAAGCGCGCGGCGGGCTCGTTCGATCGCCTCGAGCGCCGGCCCGTTGTGGAGGGGCGCAAGCTCGCGGAGCTTGGCGAGGTCGCCTTCGACAGCGTCGTCGATCAAGATCGGTTCCAAGAAGCGCTCACCGCCGTGGACGACGCGGTGAGCGACGGCGACGACGTCGCCGGGCGCCTCTTCGAGCGACGCGACCGTCTGCGCGTTCTCATCCGCGTCGACGACCGACAGCTTGAGGCTGGTCGAACCGGCGTTGACGACGAGGATCGAACCTAGCTCGGCCAAGCCCAGTCACGCACATTCGGGTCGTCCTCCCCATGCTCGCGGGTCCAGGCACGGGCGTGGAGGCGGGCGTCGTCCATCTCCTGACGCAGCTGCGCGGCGCACTCGGCGAGGCTCGGCACACGGTCGATCACGTCCATCACGAGGTGATAGCGGTCGAGGTCGTTGAGCATGACCATGTCGAACGGCGTCGTCGTCGTCCCCTCTTCCTTGTAGCCGCGGACGTGCAGGTTCGCGTGGTTGGCGCGCCGGTAGGTCAGCCGGTGGATCAACGTCGGGTAGCCGTGGAAGGCGAACACGACAGGTCTTCCGGTCGTGAACAGCGCGTCGAACTCGCTGTCGGAGAGACCATGCGGGTGTTCGCTGTCGGGCTCGAGGCGCATCAGGTCGACGACGTTGACGACGCGCACCTTCAACTCGGGCAGCCGCTCGCGGAGGATCGAGACCGCGGCGAGGGTCTCTAGAGTCGGCACGTCGCCGCAGCAGGCCATGACGACGTCGGGCTCCTCGTCGCCGTCGTTCGAGGCCCACTCCCAGATGCCGATGCCGCGCGTGCAGTGGACGACCGCCTCCTCCATCGACAGGTACTGCAGCGCCGGCTGCTTACCGGCGACGATCACGTTCACATAGTTGCGGCTCTTGAGGCAATGGTCGGCGACCGAGAGCAAGCAGTTCGCGTCGGGCGGCAGGTAGACGCGGATGACCTCGGCCTTCTTGTTGACGACGTGGTCGATGAAGCCGGGATCTTGATGCGAGAAGCCGTTGTGATCCTGCCGCCAGACGTGCGAGGACAGCAGGTAGTTCAGCGACGCGACCGGCCGGCGCCAGGGAATGGCCCGCGTCACCTTCATCCACTTCGCGTGCTGGTTGAACATCGAGCCGACGATGTGCGTGAACGCCTCGTAGCAGTTGAAGAGGCCGTGCCGGCCCGTCAGGAGGTAACCCTCGAGCCAGCCCTGGCAGAGGTGTTCTGAGAGCACCTCCATCACCCGCCCATCGGGCGACAGATCCTCGTCGGTCGGCTCGACCCGAGCGTCCCAGGCCCGAGCGGTCACCGAGAAGACGTCTGAGAGGCGGTTCGACGCCGTCTCGTCCGGGCCGAAGAGACGGAAGTTGTCGCCGTTCTTCGCTATCACGTCGCGCAGATAGCCGCCCAAGACATGCGTCGCCTCGGCGAAGGTCAGACCCGGCGCCTTCACCTCGACCGCGTAATCGCGAAAGTCCGGAAGGACGAGGTCGCGCAGCAACGCACCGCCATTGGCATGCGGGTTCGCGCCCATGCGCTGATCGCCGCGCGGCGCCAGCGCGGCGATCTCGGGGGCGAGTCGCCCCTCGTCTGTAAACAGCTCCTCGGGGCGATAGGAGCGCAGCCAGTCCTCGAGCAAGCGCAGGTGCTCCTTGTTCTCGCGCGGGTCGACGATCGGCACCTGGTGCGAGCGCCACGTCCCCTCGACCGGCTTGCCGTCGATCTCCTTCGGCCCAGTCCAGCCCTTCGGCGTCCCGAGGACGAGCATCGGCCAGCGCGGGCGCTCGCTCGCCTCACCGTGACGCGCCGCACGCTGGATGGCGTTGATCTTGTCGTGCGCCTCGTCGAGTGCCGCGGCGAAGCGCCGATGCATATCGAACGGCTCGTCACCGGCGACGACGAGCGGCTCCCAGCCGCACCCGCGGAGCAACGAGAGCAGCTCTTCCTCCGGGATGCGGGCGAGCACCGTCGGGCTGGCGATCTTGTAGCCGTTCAGATGGAGTACCGGCAGCACGGCGCCGTCGGTCTTCGGATTGAGGAACTTCGTCCCATGCCAGCTGGTCGCGAGTGCCCCGGTCTCGGCCTCCCCGTCGCCGACGACGCAAGCGACGAGCAGATCGGGATTGTCGAAGGCGGCGCCAAACGCGTGCGCCAACGAGTAGCCGAGCTCGCCACCCTCATTGATCGACCCCGGTGTCTCGGGCGCGGCGTGGCTCGGGATCCCGCCGGGGAACGAGAACTGGCGAAAGAGCTGTCGCAGCCCTTCCTCATCCTGAGTCACATGGGAGTAGAGCTCGCTGTAGGTACCCTCGAGGTAGGCGTTCGCGACCATCCCCGGCCCGCCGTGTCCCGGCCCGCAGACGTATATCGCCTCGAGATCACGGGCGCGAATAAGCCGGTTGAGATGGGCGTAGACGAAGTTCAAGCCCGGCGTCGTGCCCCAGTGGCCCAAGAGGCGGGGCTTGATCTGCGCAGCAGCGAACTCCTCGCGCAGCAGTGGGTTGTCGAGCAGATAGATCTGTCCAACGGACAGATAGTTGGCCGCGCGCCAGTAGGCATCGAGCAGACGAAGCTCCTCGCCTATGCCATCGCTCGCGGTTGACGTCGTCTCTGCTTGAGGTCTCGCTTCGCCGTTCACGACTTCCTCCATCCCGTATGCGCCGGTACCGCACGTCCGCTTGGACGCCGGCCGCGGCCAGGCTTCTATTGCTTCGATGACCGCTTACCCGGCGCTTGCCGGGGGC
>JACDER010000259.1 GCA_013816275.1 Actinomycetota bacterium
ACGACGCTCGCGCTCGTCGCCGAAGACGCGCGGGTGGTCGGCGTCGAAGGCGGGAGTGGTCGCGCTCACGGCGTCTCTCGCCAGCCTGTGCGAGGGCGACCGGATCGCGGTGACCTGCATCTGCCCGGACTGGGTCCTGACCGGGGCGGTCGAGCGGACGGTCGCGAGCATGACGGAGGAGGAGCGCCGTCAGGTGCCGGGTCTCGTGCCCGTCGAGGAGATCGCCGGGCTGATCGTCCGGCTCGTCACCGACGAGTCGCTGGCGGGTCGAGTGATGGTGCGGTGGGCGGACGAGGAAGGCGAGCGGCTGTTGCCGCTCGGCCGCGCGTAGCCGGCCCTACAGCCTGCGGATGATCGCTTCCGCCTCTTCGCGGGTGAAGCCGCGTAGCGTCTCCGTGTGCTCGGCCCCGTACCGCTGGAGCTTGAGGAGGATCTCGACGGCGACGTCGTCGTCCGGCGCGCTGAAGATCTCGACCACGTCGTAGCGTCCGAGCGTGACGTAGACACCGGTCAACTCGCCGCCGGCTTCCTGGATGATGCGCTCACCCTCCTCGACGCGCTCGCGCCAGCCCGGCAGGCCTGCGACCCCCTGCGACGTCCAGCGCATCAGCGAGATGTAGTGCGGCATCACCCGAATAATGACGGCATGAGGCTGAACGCGTATCTCGCTCGCGCCGGAGTCGCTTCGCGACGCCGCGCCGACGAGCTGATCAAGGCCGGCCGCGTCCGCGTGAACGGGGCGCCGGGAGAGCTGAACACGGACGTCCGCGCACGCGACATGGTGGAGGTCGACGGCGATCGGGTTCGCCCACAGAAGCTGGCCTACGTGCTGCTGCACAAGCCCGGTGACGTGGTCACGACCGCGCGCGATCCGCACGGAAGGCGCACGGTGGTCGACCTGATCGGACGGAGGCCGGGCATCGTCCCGGTGGGCCGGCTCGACGCCGACACGACCGGTGCGCTGCTGCTGACGAACGATGGGCAGCTCGCTCACCGGCTGGCACATCCTCGCTACGAGGTCGACAAGGCCTACGTCGCGGACGTCGAAGGGCGGCCGGACGCGGGGACGCTGCGGCGCCTCGCGGAAGGGATCGAGCTCGAGGACGGGCGCACGTCTCCCGCTCGTGTCCGCCGGCTGGGCCCGTCACGGGTCGAACTGACGATCCACGAGGGGCGCAAGCATCAGGTCAAGCGGATGTTCGAGGCGGTCGGCCATCCCGTCGTCCGGCTGCACCGGTCGCTCTATGCGGGGCTCAGCGCCGATGATCTGAAGCCGGGCGCCTCGCGGGAGCTCACGACCGAGGAGGCGAACGCGCTCCGCACCCTCGTCCGCCGACCTCGGTAGCCTCGACCCCATGCGAACACTTCGAATCTCACTCCTGGCTTCAGTCCTCCTTCTCGTGCTGGCGACTCCCGCGCTCGCGACCTACCCGAAGACGCTCTCGCTGGCCGTCAAGAAGGCCTACGCACCGCAGAAGGTGAAGATGAACGGGCCGTGCAAGAAGACGATCGGGAACCAGCTCTATGCGCTCGTCCCCGTCACCTACGTAAAGAGCGGCAAGGCCAGTACGGTCGCCTTCCAGTTCATCAACACCGCGGGTTGGTTCGCGATGTGGAAGGACGGAAAGGTGCTGCCGGCCGTCGCGAAGAATCAGCGCGCGAAGGTGCGGACGACCGTCAACACGTTGCGCGCCCGTTGTGCGTAGTTACTCGTAGAACGCGAGGGTCGCGACCACCACGTAGAGCGCGACGAGGGCGAGACCCTCGAACATCACGGCTTTGCCGTCCCCGGTGATCTGCCAGACCGCGATCGCCATCAGCACGAGCGCAATCACGTAGATCGGGTTGAGGACGAACGTGAGGTGGGTGGCGAAGAGAAGCGAGATCAGGACGAGGAGCGGGAACAGGAAGACGGCGATCTGCGAGACGGAGTTCTTGATCACCGCCATGGCGAGATCCGACTGGCCCTTTGCGGCCAGCCAGATGCCGACCACGTTCTCCACCGCGTTCCCGGCAATCCCGACGATGACCAGGCCCGTGAAGGCCTTCGAGATCCCGATCGACTTGACCGCCGGATCAAGCGCGGCGACGAACCAGTCCGAGACGAACGCCGCCGCCGCGCCACCGGCTGCGAGCAGGATGATCGAGGTCCTAAACGAGACGTGCCGGTGCGCGGAGGGCTGTTCGGTCGGGGCGACGTCGGAGCGGAGGTATGACCAGACCCAGGCCCCGTAGACGGCAAGGAGGCAGACTGCCCCGATGACCGAGATCGCCACCTGGTGATTGCTCGCCCGGTCGCCTACCCGGTCGGAGACGCCGAGGAGGGCGATCACGAAGACGGCCATGAGCAGAAGGGTCGCCGTGTCGTTGGGCAGCCTCTGCTTGAAGGACATCATGCCGTCGGGAGCGGCGCGCGCCCCCGCCACGATCGAGAGCCCGAGCACGAGCAGCGCGTTCGCGAGCAGCGACCCGATGATCGAGGTCTTCGCAACGACCAGTTCACCGGCCGACAGCGCGAACATGACGACGAAGAGCTCGGGCAGGTTGCCGAGCGTGGATTGGAGGACACCCGTGACCGCGGGGCCGAAGCGGTCGCCGACCGTCTCGGTTGCGATCGCGATCACCCAGGCGAGGCCGGCGAGAGCGGCGGCGGAGACGACGAAGATGACGACCGCGTTCACGCCGGCGTAATGGAGGATCCCCGCCACGATCGTGAGCGCAAGGACCCCGGCGAGCATCCCCCTGGTGCGGTTAGAGCCGGACAAACCCCATCCGTTCGTACATCGCTTCGAGCGTCGGCGCCGAGGCCGCCCGCGCCTTCTCGGCCCCGACACCGAGCATCCGCATCAGCTCGGGCTCGTCGGCGCGGATCTCCTCGTACCGGCGCTGGATCGGGTCGAGCAGCTCGATCACCGCCTCGGCCACCGCTTCCTTGAAC
>JACDER010000043.1 GCA_013816275.1 Actinomycetota bacterium
CAGCACGCTCCAGGGTTCAACGAGAAGCTGATCAGGTTCTGGGAGACAGCAGTTCGACGAAGCGCGGATCGTCTCTGATCGAGTCGAGATCCGAGTCGGTCGACGCTGTCTCCCTGAAGCGCGGTTCGTCGACGGCGCGACTCAGATGCTCGATCGCTTGCTCGGATTGCCCGAGCAGAGCCTCCATGCAGGCGAGGTTGTAGTAGAGGGCGGGATCGGGATCCCGCTCCAGGGCCTCCCGCAAGATCCGCGCGCCCCCCTCGTAGTCTCCGGCCTCGTACAGCGGCCACATCTCGCCGGTTACCTCCCATGCGGAGGCTTCGAACGCCTCTCCGACCTTCGCTCCGACGGCCATGATCGTCGTCCCGGCCTCGCGCGCGACCGCCTTGCGCTTCATCTCGGGATCGCGAACGAACACGAGGGAGCCCGCGGGTGCGTCGATCTCCGCGCCGCCGACCGTGAACGTGGCATGGCCGGAGCTCACGAAGTAGAGCTCCTCGTGACCCGTCTGCTCCACGTGCTCGCCGATGATTTCGTCGCCGTCTCCCTCGGCGGTCCAGGCGTTGATCCCGAAGGCCCCGATGTCGAAGTGCCTGCGGATGGGAATCCAGGTCTTGCCGAGGCGCGGGATCTCATCGATCCGGGCCGTCTCCCAGGCGCGGTCTGTCATGCACCCACCGCCTTTGCGAAGCGCGGATCGTCTCTGATCGAGTCGAGGTCGGTGTCGTTCTCGGCCCACTTACGCACGGCGTCGGCGTCCATGTCGGCGGCACGTTCGAGCGCGTCGAGCGCTCCCGCCGGATCGCCCGCGAGGGCGCGGCCGCACGCGAGGTTGTAGTACGTGGCGGCGGACTCGGGGTACTCGCTCATGTACTGCTCGACGTAGGCGACCGCCTCGCGGGGCTCCATCTGCGACGCACGGAAACCGAGCTCCCACGCGGAAGGCTGAAATGCCTCCCCCGGCTTCGCGCCGACGGCGAGCACGGCGGTGTCGGCGTCGACGGCGACGGCTCCGCGCCGCAGAGACGGGTCGCGAACGAAGACGAGCTGCCCCTGGCCGAGCTCGAACGAGTCGTCGCCGACGGTGAAAGCCGCGCGGCCGCGCAGGACGAGGTACAGCTCCTGGTGCCCCAGCTGGTTCTCCGTGTGCTCCTCGACGATCTGACTGTCGGGCGTGCTCGGCGTATAGACGTTGACGCCGAAGGCGCGGATGCCGAAGTGGCTTCGCACGGGACGCCAGACGAAGCCGTCGGGCATCTGGATCCGCTCGAGCTCGTCGATGTGCGTGATGTTCATCGCGCCAGCTCCTCCCAACGCGGGTCGGCGCGGAGCGACTCGAGATCCGTGTCTTGCGACATGTACTCCCGTGTCTCCGACTCGTTCATCTCGAGCGCCTTGCGGAGATGGGCGAAGGCCGCGTCGGCGTCCCCGTCGAGGGCCTCCCAGCAGGCCGTGTTGTAGACGAGCGCCCACGCATCCGGCCTCTCGTCCATGGCTCGTCGCAAGACGGCGCGGCCTTCGTCCGCGCGGCCGGCGCGACGGTGCGCGTCCGCGACGGCGAACGTGTCCCAGGCGCCGCTCCGGAAGGGCTCCCCCACGGTTGCGCCGACCGCCAGGACGATCGTGCCGGGTTCTGCGGCGACCGCCGTACGGTGGACTTGCGAAGGGACGAAGGCGAGCGCGCCGGCGGGCGCATCCGTCTCCTCCTCCCCGACGGTGAAGGTCGCGCGACCTCGGACGACGACGTACAGCTCTTCGCTCCCGCTGTCCTCCTCGTGTGGCGGAATGAGCTGCTCGCCGGTATCCCCCCTCCAGGCGTTGACGCCGAGTGCAAGCAAGTCGAGCGTGTGGCGGACGGGGAGCAGGTTGCTGCCGAGGTGCGAGACCGGCTCGATCTCGTCGAGTGAGAGGATCTGGTAGCCGTCGCTCATCGTGCGCGCAGCTCCTCGAGCACGACCGGGTCGATCTGCTCGACGCCGTCGACCCGCTCCTCGAGGTTCTCCGTGCCGGCCCAGGCGGTGAACGCATCGGCGAGATCCCCGTCGTATCCGAGCGACGCGAGCCGCTCGCCGAGCTCCGCGCGAAGGTCGTCGGCGACGGCGATCCACTGCGAGCGCGGTGTCTTGCCGAACAGCTGCTCGTGGAGGCCGTAGAGGCGGCGGAGCTCCTCGATCGGCCGCTCGTGGTCGTCCACGCGCAGGTCGATGACGACGTCGGACAGGCCCGCGTAGCCGCCGTCCTTCTCGACGACGAGCAGCGCGGCCGACTGCTGCCCGCGGCTGTCGCCGCCCGCCGCCTGGGCTGCGGCGAGGCACTCGATCAGGCGCTCGGCGAGCGGCCCCGAGCTCGATTCGAACGTGTCGGCGATCGCGTCCACGGTCTCTGCCGAGACGAGGATGTTTCCTTGCGCCGCGTAGCCGGGCCCCGTGCGGCCGCCGGCCCAGTCGTGGCACTCCGAGCCGGTGTAGGTCGCGCCCCGGCCTTCCGAGTCCACGACGCCCAGCTGGCGGTGCTCGCGTCCCTCGTCGGCGGCCGTCAGGCGCTCGACCACGTCGTCGGCGGCCAGCCCGTCGCGCAGCAGCTGGAGACCGTTCGGGCCGTAGCGCGGGTTCGCGTAGGCCTGGGTCGCGACCGCGCCCACGTGCGGCTCCGCCCACGGGACGACCGAGCCGACGGCGAGGAACTTCGACTGCGTCGCCACTCCCCACTGACCCGTCTCGAGGTCGCAGGCGGCGATCGAGAAGGTGCCGTACGTCAGCTTGGTCAGATCGAGGTCGAGGAACTCTCGCTTCGTCTCCGGAACGAGCACGCAGGCCACCTCGGGCCGTGCGAGCGCCTCGCGCACCTCGTCCGCCGATGCGGCGCGCACCACGATCGGCGTCCCTTCGGCGTGCGCCTGCTCGAGCCGGGACGTGTCGGCGATGCCGTCGAGCACGAGCGCGCCGTCGACGTCGAGCTCTCCCTCGACGGCGATCTCGGGAATGCGGCGGCCGGTGGCCCCGAACCAGCGTTCTCTCATACGGTGATGGTGTCGCCGGGCGCCATATCGACCACTTCGACGTCCGTGAGCTCGCGGAGCTTCTCCGGCGTCCCGGTCAGGGCCGGGAACGTCCCCCAGTGGCACGGAATGCAGCGCTCGACGCCCAGCAGCTCGAGCGCGAGCGCGGCTTCCTTCGGGCCCATCGTGTAGTGGTCGCCGATCGGGAGGATTGCCACCTCGGGCTCGTAGAGGCGGGCGATCAGCTGCATGTCGCCGAACACGTTCGTGTCGCCGGCGAAGTAGAGCTTCGTACCGTTCTCGAGCAGGAAGACAAAACCGCAGGGCTCGCCCGCGTACGTTCCGTCATCCGTGCTGGACGAGTGGTTCGCGTCGGTCAGGGAGATCTTGATCCCGTCCACGTCGACGGTGCCGCCCTTGTTGGGGTCGCGCACCTTGTCGCTGTCGAGCCCCTGCTTCATCACGAGCCAATCCGCGAGCTCGACGGGGGCGACGACGACGGCGCCGTGCTTCTTCGCGAGCGCGACGGTGTCGCCCAGGTGGTCGCCGTGGCCGTGGGTGATCGCGATGATGTCGACGCGCTCCGGCTCCTTCTCGTTGTCCGGCGTCTTTGGGTTGCCGTTCAGAAACGGGTCGACGTAGATGCGCTTTCCGCCCGGGCTGTCGAACCGAAAGGTCGCGTGCCCGAGCCAGGTGAGTTGTGTGTCAGCCATGGTCGAGAGGGTATCGGAGCCCGTTCGCGAACTGGGTCCGTCCGATGTCCCGGCAACTCTTACTATCCGTGGCCCGCCGAGCGGTTCCCGCCGGAATGGTCGTCGCGGCAGCTGTCGCGGATCGGTCGGGCTCCGCGTCTCTCGCGTTCTACGCCTTCCTGACCCTCGTAGCCGTCTCGGCCGTGATCGCGCTGAATGCCTACGGGGAGCTGGTCGAGGCCCCGGCGGCCGAGGGAGAAGACACCACGACCCGTCGGCTGCAGGCGCTCCTCTGGGCGATCCTGCTCGGGTTCGCCGTCGTCGGTGCGGCCGTGCGGGCGCCGGCGCTCGGAGAGGGCGCGATTCCCCGGGCCGGCAGCACGGCCGTCATCGCCTGCCTGCTCGTCCTCTGCACGGAGGGCATCGTCGAGCTCGTCGCCATGTCACGGCGGCGGCCGATCCGCCGCGTCCGCGTGGTTCCCCCGTCGACTCAGAACGTCAGCGAGGAAACCGCGTCTCTGGCGAGATCGATCAACGGCTGAACTGCGAAGAACGATCCCACCGTCACGGCCAGCGCGACCGCGACCGACGCCTGCAGCAGCCGCTCCGGCGGCGGCGAGCCGCCTGACGGGGCGAGCTGGAGCTCCGCAGCGGGCCGCATGTACATCGCGCGGATGACCGCGAAGTAGTAGTAGAGGCTGACGGCCGTCGCGACGACGCCGACGATCACGAGCCAGATCCAGCCGCGGTCGTACGCGGCCGAGAAGGCGTAGAACTTCCCCACGAAGCCGCCGGTCAGCGGCAATCCGGCGAAGCCGAGCATGAAGACCCACATGGCGACGCCGAGGAACGGCCGCTCCCAGCCGAAGCCGGCCAGGTTGTCCAGCGTCACCTCCTTCCCCAGCTCGCGCTCTCTCGCCGCGACCACCGCGAAAGCGCCGACCGACATCGCGGAGTACGCGATCAGGTAGTAGAGGAGCGCGCGGCCGCCGAGTGCGTTGCCCGCCGCGATCGCGATCAGCATGAAGCCCGCGTGCGAGACCGAAGAGTAGGCGAGCATTCGCTTCACCCGCCGCTGGACGAGCGCGGCCAGGTTCCCCACGGCAAGGGACGCGCATGCGAGGACCGCGATCGCAACCGTCCACAGTTGATGGCGCTCGGGGAACGCGGTGGTGAGGACGCGGAGGGTCAGGACGAGGGCGGCCGTCTTCGTCGCAGCGGACATGAACGCGGTCACACCGGTCGGGGATCCCTCGTAGACGTCCGGCGTCCACATGTGGAACGGCGCGGCCGAGGACTTGAATCCGAGCCCGGCGATGATCATCGCGAGGCCTGCGATGAAGAGTGGGTCGCTCGTCTGGCCCGCCGAAGCGATTCCGGCGAAGTCGAGGTGTCCCGTCGTCCCGTAGACGAGCGCCGAGCCGAACAGCAGCACCGCCGAGCCGAAGCTCCCGACGATCAGATACTTGAGTCCGGCCTCGAGCGACCCCACCACGTCCACGTCGAACGCGGCCAGGATGTAGAGCGAGATCGAGAACCACTCCAGCCCGAGGAAGAGCGTGAGCAGGTTGCTCGCCGAGACGAGGAAGATCATCCCGGCGCCGGCCGAGGCCAGGAGGGCGAAGAACTCGCCCGAGTGGCGCCAGGAGCCGCGGCCCGCGTAGCAGATGCCCACAGAGAGGAGGCCCGCTCCGGCGACGATCATCTGGGCGAGCGCGGCCAGCCGGTCGCGCTGGATCGCGTCGGCGACGACGCCGTGCCCGTCCGCGCTGTGGGCGAACAGGACTCCTGCGGCGATGAGCGCCCCGGCGAACCCGAGCGCGCACACGACGGCTGCCAGGGGCTTCTCGGCCCACCGCGGGACGAGGACCGCGATCAGCATGGCGAGCGCGGCCGCGGTCATCAGCACCAGCTCGGGAGAGAGCGCGAACCAGTCGACGGACGGCGTATGGATCACGGGGTCATCACGCCCTCGATCGTGGATCGCGGCTGCGTCTGGATCGGAAAGATCCCCGACCCCGTAGTCGTCGAGGGCGGCCCATACGACGTCCACCCGGCGCTGACAGTGGCCCGCGGGAACGAGTGCCCGCTGATCGCCGCCGGCCAGACCGAGAGCGCGAGCAGGCAGGCGACGAGCGGGACGATCACGCCGAGCTCGGCGGGGCGCAGGTCGAGGGCGTCATCCGTCACGAGGCCGCCCCGCTTCCGGTGGAGCACGGCCGAGATCATCCGCAGCATGTACATCGCGGCGAGCACGATCGCGCCGCCTCCGATCACGCCCCACAGCCAGCCCTGCTGGAAGACCCCGGCGAGGATGAGGAACTCGCCCGCGAACGCGGTCGACCCGGGCACGGCCAGCGCGATGATCCCGGTCGTCATCAGCACCGTCGCGAGAATGGGCCGGCCGCGGGCCATCCCGCCCAGGAAGGCGAAGTCGTCCGTGGTGGTGCGGCGCATCACGCTCCCGGCGAGCAGGAAGAGGGCGGCCGAGATGAGGCCGTGGTTGATCATCTGCAGGATCGCGCCGTCGAAGCCGAGCTGGTTGCCGGCGAAGAGGCCGAGGGTGATCAGCCCCATCTGGGCCAGGCTCGAGTAGGCGATCACGCCGCGGATGTCCGGTGCCCGGAAGGCGAGGAACGACCCGTAGACGAGGCCGATCGCGGCGAGCACGAGGATGGTGGTCCGCATGTCCGCCGTGGGCCCGGGGAACTTGCGGATCGCGATCGCGAGGAACCCGTACGCGGCCGCCTTCGAGACGACGCCCGACAGCACCCCGGCGACCTCCGGCGACGACTCCCGGTAAGCGTCCGGTAACCAGCCGTGCAGCGGGAAGAGCGGCGCCTTCACCGCGAAGGCGGCGGCGAAGCCGAGGAAGATCCAGAGGCTCGACGACGTGCCGCTCGAGATCAGGTCGAACGTCCCCTGCTGGAGGCCGAAGACGATGATCGAGGCCAGCATCAGCAGCGATCCGGCCATGGTGTAGATGACGAACTTGACCGTCGCGGCCATCCGGCCGGGCCCGCCCCAGACGCCGATGAGGATGTAGAGCGGGATCAGCATCCCCTCCCAGAAGGCGTAGAAGAGGAGGAGATCCTGCGCGACGAAGACGCCGATCACGGCGCCGGTGAGCAGCAGCATCAGGCCGAAATAGGCGCGCGGCCGCTCCCGTCCCGTCCAGAAGGCGTAGCCGATCGCGCAGGCCATCACGACCGTCGTCAGCCCGGCGAGCCAGAGCGAGAACCCGTAGAAGCCGACGTGGTACGAGACGTGGAGGTCGCTGAACCAGCTCTGGTGCGCCTCGAACTGGAGCCCGCGGGAGAAGTCGAAGCGCGCGACGGTGTCGATCCAGAGGCCGACCTCGACGAGCGAGAGGAGGAAAGCGATCGAGCCGACCCAGAAGCGCGGCAGCGGCAGCAGCCACAGCAGGAGCGCGCCGCCGACGGGGAGCAGGATCAGCGCAGTCGTCATCGAACCGCCACGAAGACGATTGCCATGACGGTGACTCCGGCCGCGATCGCGAGCGCGTACGAGCGCACGAGGCCGGTCTGGGCGCGACTGGTCTCACCACCGAGCTTGCGGACGGCGGAGGCGATGCCGCCGACGGAGCCCAGGATCACGGGCTCCTCGATCAACCAGGCAAAGCCGCGGGCCAGCGCGACCGCCGGCCTGTAGAAGAGCGCGTCGTACAGCTCGTCGAAGTAGAACTTGTGCTCGAGGAGCGACTGGACCGGCGCGATCCTCGGGACCGTTGTCCAGCGCCGGACGTAGATCAGCCACGCGATCCCGATGCCGAGCGCGCCCGCGGCGACGCCGACGATGCTCGAGGCGACCTCCTGCCAGCCGGAGGCTTCGACGAGCGCCGGAGCAACAGGGTCGAGCCACTGGGAGATCGGCGTCCACAGTCCCGCGAACTGGATCCAGCCGCCGATCGCGGCGAGCACGGCAAGCACGCCGACCGTCCAGGCCATCGAGATGCCGGCCACGTCCTTCTTCAGCGCGTGAAAGTGCTCGCGCACCCAGGCCGAAGGCTCGCCGCCGAAGACCATGAAGAGCATCCGGAACGTGTAGAGGCCGGTCAGCAGCGCTCCGATGACGCCGACGACCCACAGCACTGCACCGTACGAGCCCTCGGCGAGGGAGGCGGCCAGGATCGAGTCCTTCGAGAAGAAGCCCGCGAACGGCGGGATGCCGACCAAAGCGAGCGAGCCGATCAGGAACGCGACGTACGTCAGCGGCATGTAGCGGCGTAACCCGCCCATCCTCCGCATGTCCTGCTCGGCCGCGAGCGAGTGGATGACGATTCCGGCGGCCATGAACAGGAGGGCCTTGAAGAACGCGTGCGTCATCAGGTGGAACATCCCGTTCGCGTACGCCCCGATGCCCGCGGCCAGGAACATGTAGCCGATCTGCGACATCGTCGAGTACGCGATCACCCGTTTGATGTCGGTCTGGACGAGCGCGATGAGCCCGGCGAGCAGGATCGTGGCCGCGCCGAGGCCGGCGGCGAGATCCTGGACGACCGGAGCGAGCTCGAACAGGGCGTGCGTGCGGACGATCAGGTAGACACCCGCCGTAACCATGGTTGCGGCGTGGATGAGGGCGCTGACCGGAGTCGGCCCTTCCATCGCGTCCGGAAGCCAGGTCTGGAGCGGTAGCTGGGCCGACTTCGCGACGGCGCCGCCGAGCAGGCCCAGGGCGATGAGAGTGGTCACCGTCGAGCTCAGGCCCTCGGCCCGCCCGAACGAGAGCGCGTAGTCGAGGGTGCCGGTGTGCTGGATGAGCAGGAAGAGCGCGATCGCGAAGGTCGCGTCGCCGAACGCGTTCATGATGAAGGCCTTCTTGGCCGCGGCGACCGCGCTTGGC
>JACDER010000260.1 GCA_013816275.1 Actinomycetota bacterium
CCTGGGCGCGCTGAGAGAGGTGAGAACGGAGCGACCGTCCACCGAGGTCCGGAAGTTCGACTACCCGGGCATCGTGACCCTCTCCCTCGCCGTGTTCGCGCTCCTGTTCGCCCTCGATCAGGGCACCGACTGGGGATGGACGGATCCGCGCGTCCTCGGCGCCTTCGTCATCTCCGTCGCGTCACTCGGAGCGTTCGTGTTCGTTGAGCGACGAGCGGGAGAGAGCGCGCTGATCCCTCCTGACGTCGTTCGGAGCCGGGCATTCACGGCGGCGAGCGTGGTCGCGCTGTTCAATGCGGTCTTCTCCGTGCTCGCGCTGATCGTGACGCCGGTGGCGGTGCGCCGGCGATGAACCGCGGCACCGTGCTCGCGCTGGTCGCGATGGGGCTGAGCGTCATCATCCTCGCGAATGACTTCACTGCGCTGAACGTCGCGCTGCCGTCGATCGAGAAGGCGTTCGACACCGACGTCTCGACCGCGCAGTGGGTGATCAACGCCTATGCGCTCGTCTTCGGAATCCTGATCGTCACCGGCGGCCGGCTGGCCGATCTGTTCGGGCGGAAGCAGGCGTTCTTCGTCGGGACGACGATCTTCGTCGCGATGTCGATACTCGGCGGAGCCGCGCAGAACGAGTACTGGCTGATCGCGGCGCGCGCGGCCATGGGGATCGGGGGAGCGTTGATGTTCCCGGCGATCCTGGGAATGACCTTCGCCGCGCTCCCGAAAGAGAAGGCGGGCATCGCCGGCGGTCTGATCCTCGGCGCGGCCGGGATCGGCCAGTCGATCGGGCCGATCTCGGGCGGGCTCCTGACCCAGTACCTGAGCTGGCGCTGGACGCTCTTCATCAACCTGCCGATCGGTCTCTTCGCCGTCATCGCCACCTGGAGGGCGATCCACCAGCCGCGGGAACGAACGAACGAAGAGGAGGGAATCGACTACGGCGGCATCCTCGTGCTCTCGGTCGGCCTGTTCGCGCTCCTGTTCGCGCTCGACCAGGGCGTGGACTGGGGGTGGGGCGACTGGCGGATCCTGGCGTCGCTCGGTTTCGCGGCCGCCTTCATCGTCGCTTTCCCTTTCATCGAGAAGCGGATGGGGATGGGCGCCCTCATCCCGCCGGACGTGATCCGCAACCGCCGCTTCGCCACCGCGTGTCTGACCATCCTGCTGATGTCGGCAGCGTTCATCGCCTCGATGCTGTACCTACCGCAGTTCCTCGAGAAGATCCTCGGTTACTCTCCGCTGAGAGCCGGCGTCGCGATGCTCCCGATCATGCTCGCGTTCGCGGCGCTGTCCTTCGTCGCGGGGCCGCTGTACAACCGCCTCGGCCCCAAGCTGATCGTGTCCGCGGGGACAGTTGCGATCGCGGTCGGCGCCCTGCTCCTCGCGTTCCTCCGTGAGAGCTCGGGGTACGTCGCCCTCCTCCCGGGGATGATCGTCCTGGGGATCGGCTTCGGGCTCTTCTACTCCTCGGCGACCACGGCGGGGATCACGGCGCTCGACGAGTCGCGCTCGAGCCTCGCGGGCGGGATCGCCTACATGGCCCAGATCGGCGGGGGCTCGATCGGTCTCGGCGTGACGACCACGATCTTCACGTCCCTGTCCGAGCGGAAGCTGGACGCGGAGGTCGGCTCCCGCCTCACCGACGCGCAGAGCGACGCCGCGCACGGGATCCTCGCGGGCACCCAGTCCGGGAACCACGTCCTGCACGAGTACCCGGGAGTGGGCGCGGAGCTCTTGCGGTTCGTCCGTGAGGCGTTCGTGACCGGCTTCAACTGGGCCTTCCGGGTCGACGCCGCACTGGCGTTCGTCGGTGTGGCGATCGCGCTCGCCTTCGTCGGCGGGACGATCAGCCGGCTCGGATCCGCCCGTCGGACGTGAAGCGGGCGCCGTGGGCGCCGAAGTCCGCGCGCGAGAGCGAGGAGACCAGGTGGAGGCTCGCCTTCGAGGAGTCGAGGTGGGGGAGGCCCGGATCGATCAGCCGGACCGGAACCCAGCGTCCCTTGACGAACGAGCCGTCCGGGCGAAGCGTGACGCGGAAGATCGCGCTCAGGCTCAGATTCCCACCGAGCCCGAAGTTGTGGTACCCGGCGAAGTTCCCGGTGGAGTAGGCGATCAGCCGGTGGTGGTACCACTCGACGCCCCGAACCACATGGGGCCCGGACCCGGCGACGAGGTCGGCCCCCAAGTCGATCACGGCGTGGGCGAAGCTCCGCGAGTCGCCGCGGTTCTCACCCAGGAAGTACTCGGTGCCGTGGGGGACGTGGATCGCGTCCGAGCCCTCCGCGCCCGCGTGGATGAAGACGACGACGAGGTCGGCTCGAGCGTCGGCCTTCTTCACGAGGCGGCGGGCGGCTGCGATGTCCTCCAACCGCGGCGACCACTCGTACGGGGCGAAGCCGACGAACGCGACACGAACGCCCTTCTTCGAGAGCACGGTGATCTGACCCGGGCGGCCCGTCCACTTCAGGTGCGCCCGTCGAAGGGCGGTCTCCGTCTGCCGCATCCCGGACTCGAGGAAGTCGTGGGCGTGGTTGTTGGCGAGATTGACCAGCTCGAAGCCCGCCTTCGTGAGAAGGCGCGCGTAGGACGGCGGGGCCTGGAAGGCAAAGCACGTGGAGGAGCTCGAGCCGGCGCAGTGCGAGGTACCGCCGCTCGAAAGCGTCTCCTCGAGGTTGCCCGTGGTGAAGTCGCCGATCTGGAGGCTGCGCTGCACGCCGGCGAGTGAGTCGCGGCCGCCGTTCGGAGGCAATCCGAACGAAGAACCGAGCACCGTGTCCCCGACCCACTGGATCGTGACCGGCGTCGTCGGCGCCTCGCGCGCCGCGGGCTTCGAGCCCTTCGACTGCGGTTGCTGCGGCGACGCCGGCCGCTTGGGCGAGCTGCCGCCGAGGCTCGTCCAGACGAGCCCCGCGATGCCTGCCAGCACAACGGC
>JACDER010000261.1 GCA_013816275.1 Actinomycetota bacterium
GGCCGGAGCGCGCGAAGCGCGCCAGGCCCGACAACCTGGTTTCCCCCATGCGAGGGCCGGAGCGCGCGAAGCGCGCCAGGCCCGACAACCTGGTTTCCCCCATGCGAGGGCCGGAGCGCGCGCAGCGCGCCAGGCCCGTCAGGCGCGATACTCGTACCTGATTTTTCCCTGGGCTACTTCCTCCAGGGACATGGTCAGGTAGTTCTTCGAGCGCGACTCGACGAGCGGGGGCGGAGAGTCGTCGAAGGTGCCCTCGCCGAGCTGATGGTGGTAGTTGTTGATCTGGCGCGCGCGCTTGGCGGCGACGATGACGAGGGCATAGCGCGAGTCGACGTTCTCGAGCAGCTCGTCGATGCGGGGATGGATCATGGAGTCATGGTAGCTGCGTGGACCTAAGGTCCGGCGAGCTGGTCGAACTCGGCTGGCCGGTAGGGCGAATTCGAGATCGGTAACGCCCGAGAAAACGGGGAAGCGAGCACGACGGCCGCGAAGAGCGCCGTCGCGACCACCGCCGAGACCGCGCCCACCTTGACCGCCTGGAAGCGTTACCGAAGGATCTCGCCCCGAAGCTCGGAGCTCACGGGCGGCGGAAACGCGTTCGCTGAGCGTGCGAGCTCCGCCAGCGCAATCGCCTCCGCGCGAATGCCGGACTGGGCGCTCCTGAAGTCCTGGAACATCGTCACGATCACAAGCGCGAGCGTGAGCCCGAACAACGCCTGAACAACCGATGCGAAGTTGCCGATGGTGGCGTTGAACTCCCTGCTGCGCAGATGGCCCGCCCATCGGATTACTCCTGAGAACACGATTAGCGCGGCTGTGACGAAGGTGGCGACGAACAGGGGCCCGAGGGCCTACGGAGGCATCGAATTGAGAACGGAGCGCACGGACGACCATCTAAACACGATGCAGCGCGCCTTCGACGATCGCCTGGAGCTCGTCGGCGGCCCGCTCGACGTCGTCGTTGACGATTACGTGGTCGAATTCGCCGGCCTGCTTCTGCTGCTCGCGCGCGAGCTCCAGGCGCTCGTGGATCTCCCCCGAGCTCTCGGTCGCACGGTCACGAAGCCGGCGCTCCAGCTCGGCGAAGCTCGGAGCGTCCACGAAGATGGTCACGGCACCGTCCACCGTGTCGCGCACGTGCAGCGCCCCCTCGATCTCGAGGTCGAGGAGCGGCACCTTGCCTAGCCCGCGAATGCGATCGATCTCCGAGCGTAGCGTCCCGTATCGATGTCCGGAGACATAGGTCACCCACTCGAGGAACTCGCCTTCCCGAACACGCCGTTCGAACTCCTCGAGCGGGATGAACCAGTACTCGCGACCGTTCTCCTCGGTCGCACGGCGCGGGCGCGTCGTCGCCGAGATCGCAAGGGCGAGCTCGGGCATTCGCGCGAGCACGACACTCTCGAGGGTGCCCTTCCCGGCACCCGACGGGCCCGTTACGACGACGACTGGCGATTCGGCCAAGGCCGAAACCTACTGCACCGTCAGTAGTGGATCAGCGGTTCAGGAGGCCGATCAACTCGGCGCGCTGCCGGTCGGACAGTCCGCCCACCGTCTTCGACTGGCTGATCCGGCATTGGTTCAGGAACCGGGCCGCCTTGACCCGCCCGAACTTGGGCACCGCGAGGAGCATGTCGAAGACTTTGGCCGTCGAAACGTACTCCGGCGGGTTCTGGAGGATCTTCTCGATCTTCGCACGTCCGTCCTTCAAATCCTTCTTCAGCTTCGCCCGTCGCACGCGGATGTCGTTCGCGCGCTTGAGGGCATCCATGCGCTGATCGAGAGATCGCTTCGGAGCCTTCACAGGAGCCTTCGTAACCATAAGCGCCGGATAGTAGCTTGCTTCGCCCGGCCGTGCAAAGCCCTTAGAAACCTACAATTTGCAGGAGTTTTAGGTGCGCGTAGTCTCAACCTTGGGTTGAAGGTTGTGCAGAGAGTGGGCGATGCCTCGCGCCTCGTCCACCTTCGAGTATCCAAGGGCGGCAACTTCCGCCGCCAACTCGCTTCGGATCCTCGGCGAGGCATCCGGATCGGCGAAGAGGACGGTGCCGAGAGCCACGTCGTTTGCTCCAGCGGCAACAAACTCGAGGACGTCTCGGCCCGTCCGGATCCCGCCCATCCCCACGATCGGCAGCTCGACGGCACGCCGGCAGGCATAGATCGCGGCCAGCGCGATCGGCTTGAGAGCAGGCCCTGAGTAGCCTCCGAGCGCCGGGCCGAGCGAGGGCGTCAGCGTCCGCTCGTCGAGCTTGAGACCGCGAATGGTGTTCACCAGCGAGAGCCCGTCCGCGCCCGCCGCCTCGACGGCCCGCGCGACTTCGGCGACATCCCAGTTCGCCGGCGAGAGCTTCGCGTACAACGGAAGCGTCGTCGCGGCGCGGCAGGCGGCGACGATCTCGGCTGCGGTGTGCGCCGCCTCCTCCACGTTCGGGCAGGAGAGGTTGAGCTCGACGGTCACGTCCTCGAGCGCGGCGCACGTCTCGGCGTAGTCGGCGGAACTGAAGCCGCCGACCGAGATCCAGAGCGGGACGCCGAGCTCGCGGAGCTGGGGCAAGACGTCAGAGAGGAACCGGTCGCGCCCCGGGTTGGCGAGCCCGATCGAGTTCAGCATCCCCGCCTCGGTCTCCGCGATGCGGACGGGCGGGTTGCCCTCCCTGGGAAGTGGCGTGACGGTCTTGGAGACGAAGGCATCGAAGGACCGCGCCACGTCCGGCGCGGTCAGCGCATCAAGGCATCCCGAGGCGTTCAGGAGCCTCACGCCGTCGCCTTGACGCGGCGGTGGAGCACCGGCCCGTCCACGCAAAGCCGCTTCAGCTCACCGTCGATCTCGACGGCGCAGCCGTAGCAGGCGCCGTAGCCGCAGGCCATCGGCGCCTCCCAGGCGAGCTGGGCGTCCGGCTCGAGCGCACGCACCGCTTCCAGCAT
>JACDER010000262.1 GCA_013816275.1 Actinomycetota bacterium
GCCATCGACAGCCGCTCGAGCGCCTTGGTCTCGATCTGGCGTACGCGCTCACGCGTCAGGTTCAGGTGCCGCCCGATCTGCTCGAGCGACTGCGGCGCACAGTCTCCGTTCAGGCCGTAGCGCAGCGTGAGCACCTCTTGCTCGCGGTCGGGAAGCTTCCGCAACGCCCGATGGAGGGCGTCCTCCCGAAGGCTGACCTGCACCTGTTCCTCGGGCTCGTCCCCCTCGCCGGCGAAGAGGTCGCCGAACGTCGCGCCGTTGCCCTCACCGATCGGCTTGTCGAGACTCGTGACCGCACGCGGCGCGTTCAGCGCCTCCTGCACGTGCTTCAGCGAAAGGCGCGTCCGTTTGGCGATCTCGCTGTCGGTCGGCTCCCGCCCGAGCGCGACCGTGAGCTCGCGAATCGCGCGGTTGATCCGCTGCTCGCGCTCGACGACGTGCGTGGGAATCCGGATCGTGCGCGCCTTGTTGGCGACGCCGCGCTGCACGGCCTGGCGAATCCACCAGGTTGCGTAGGTCGAGAACTTGAATCCCCTCCGCCAGTCGAACTTCTCCACCGCGCGGATCAGCCCGATCACGCCTTCCTGAATGAGGTCGAGCAAGGCAACGCCATGCCCCTGGTACCGCTTGGCGATCGACACGACGAGCCTGAGGTTGGAGTTGATCATCCGCTCCTTAGCAGCCTCGTCCCCACGCTCGATTCTCTTCGCCAGCTCGACCTCTTCCTCCGCCGTCAGGAGCGCGTAGCGGCCGGCCTCGTTCAGGAACAACTGGAGCGAGTCCGTCGTCGCGACGGCGAGATCCCCGTTCACGTAGACGGCCTTGACCGTCTCGCGGCCGCAGTCGTCGCGAAGCTCTATTCCGCGACGCTCGAGCTCGGCGTATGCCTCTTCGACCTCCTCCTCGTGGAAGTCGCCCTGCTCGAGGACCGCGGAGAGCTCGGACAGCTCGAGGCAGCCCTTTTCGGCGGCGTGCTCGATTAGATCCAGGATCGGATCGGAAAACATGTTGCGAATCTTCCGCGTACGGCCCTCCTTCAAACGTAAGATGCCGCGGTGGCGCGGCCCCGGCGCAGTCCTCCACGGTTCGAGCAGTTCTTTGCCATACGGCGCTTCCAGCCCACCCTGGCCTTCACGCCGGACGGTCGGCGCATCCTCTTCATCACCAATACCTCGGGCCAGTTCAACCTTTGGCGGACATCCGTCGGCGGGGGCCGGCAGCAGCAGCTGACGGCGTTCGACGCGAATACCGTCCGTGCCGTTGCGCCCTCACCCGACGGGAAGACGATCGTGTTCATCGCCGACCACGACGGCGACGAGTTCCACCAGATCTACGCGCTGCCGGCGAGCGGCGGCTGGCCCGAGCAATGGACGGAGGCGCGGCAGGTCCAGCACTTCGTCGACTCGAACGCCTGGTCTCCCGACGGTAGCCGCTTCGCCTTCGCGGCCAACTCCCGCGTGCCCAAGGACATGGACGTCTGGGTCCGGGACTCCGAGGGCAACGTGCGGAAGGTCTTCGGCAACGAGATGTACGCCTTCCCGGCTTCCTGGTCGCCCGACGGGCGAATGCTCCTCGCCGTCGACTTCCGCAGCAACACCGACACTTCGCTCCATCTCGTCGACGTCGATTCGGATGAGGCCCGCGAGCTGACGCCGCACGAGGACGAGACCAGGTACCTGCCCGGGCCTTGGTCGCCGGACGGGTCGGGCTTCTACCTGCTCTCCGACGAAGGCCGCGAGTTCGTCGCGCTCGCGTTCTTCCGCCTGAACGGCGGGCTCGAATGGGTGGAGACACCGGACGGCGACGTGGAGGAGCTTGCGATGTCCCGGAACGGACGCGTCCTCGGCTGGGTCGTGAACGAGCAAGGCTGGAGTCGCGTACGTCTCCGCGACCTGGAGACCGGTACCGACCTTCCCGAGCCGGTGCTGCCGGCCGGATCCGCCTCCTGGACCGGGCTGACACTCTCGCCGGACGGCCGCCATGCCGCGCTGATCTGGCAGGGCCCCCAGCGCCCGGCGGAGCTCTTTGCCGTCGACACCTCGAACGGGAAGGCGCGCCGGCTGACCGACAGCATGCTCGGCGGCCTGCGTCCGCGCACACTGATCGAGCCCGAGCTCGTCTCGTACCCGAGCTTCGACGGACGGGAGATCCCAGCCTGGCTCTACCGGCCCAAGCAGCGCAGCCGAGTACCGGTTGTGCTCTCGATCCACGGCGGGCCCGAGTCGCAGGAACGCCCGGTCTACATGCCGCTCTACCAGTACCTGATGAGCCGCGGAATCGCCGTGCTCGCCACCAACATCCGCGGTTCGAGCGGCTACGGCAAGACCTACCAGAAGCTGATCCACCACGACTGGGGCGGAGCCGATGTGCGGGACTGGGACCACGCGGCCAAGTGGCTGATCGCCCAGGACTGGGTCGACCCTGACCGAATCGCGGTCTGGGGAGGCTCGTACGGAGGCTTTGCCGTCCTGTCCTGCGTGACCAGGCTTCCCGACTACTGGCGCTGTGCGGTCGACATCTTCGGCCCCTCGAACCTCATCACGTTCGTGCGCGCGGTGCCGCCAACCTGGAAGCGCTTCATGGATCAGTGGGTCGGAAACCCCGACACGGAGGCGGACTTCCTGATCGAGCGCTCGCCGATCACGTACGTCGAGCAGGTCAAGGCTCCGCTCCTCGTCATTCAGGGAGCGACCGATCCCCGCGTAGTCAAGCCCGAGTCCGACCAGATGGTGGAGCGCCTTCGTGGCCTCGGCCGCGAAGTGGAGTACGAGGTCTTCGAGGACGAGGGGCACGGATTCACTCGCCGGTCGAACGAGCTGCGCGCCTTCCGGCTCAGCGCCGACTGGCTCGAGCGCCACCTCGGCTGATCAAACCGTCGGGCAGTCAGGCCCGTATATCCGCCGGATGCTCCTCGCGGTCATAGCC
>JACDER010000263.1 GCA_013816275.1 Actinomycetota bacterium
GAGCAGGCGCGCGCCGTCGTGGACGGCGTGCTGCTCGGCTCCTACGACCCGGGCCGCTGGAAGACAACGCGGCGAGAGCGCCGGGAGATCGAGCGCCTCGTCCTCGTTACCGACGCCGACCTGGGTGCCGAGGCCGACCGGGCCCGCCGGGTTGCGTCTTGGACGAACCGAGCCCGTGATCTCTCGAACATGCCGGCCAACGAGCTGACGCCCGAGCGGCTTGCCGAGATCGCGCAGGAGATCTCGTCGGAGGTCACCGGCCTGAGCGTGGAGGCACTCGGGCTCGATCAGACCCGCGAGCTCGAGATGGGCGCCTTCAACGCGGTCGCGCAGGGCAGCCGTAACCCGGCTCAGATGATCGTGATGCGTTACGAACCTCCCGAGGCGCAGGGCGATGTGGTGCTCGGCCTGGTCGGCAAGGCGATCACGTTCGACACCGGCGGCATCTCCCTCAAGCCCCCCGACTTCATGGAGGAGATGAAGCACGACATGTCCGGGGGCGCCGCAGTCGTGGCGGCGATGGGCGCCATTGCGGATCTTGGCCTTCCGGTCCGCACGCTCGCCGTCGTCGCCGCGACCGAGAACATGCCCGACGGAGCCGCCTACCGGCCCGGCGACATCCTGCGCGCCAGGAACGGCAAGACGATCGAGGTGATCTCGACTGACGCGGAGGGGCGCCTCGTGCTCGCCGACGCGCTCACCTACGCGCGCGAACAAGGGGCGACTCACATCCTCGACCTCGCGACCCTGACCGGCGCGATGGTGATCGCGCTCGGCGACATCTACGCCGGAGTGTTCTCGAACGACGACGGCTGGCGCGACCGGATCGTGGCGGCCGGCGCCGCGACCGGCGACCGCGTGTGGGCAATGCCGATGGACCCGCGGTATCGGCGGATGATCGACTCCACCTATGCAGACATGCGCAACACGGGGAGGTTCAGGATGGCCGGCGGCCAGGCGGGAGCGGAGCTGCTCAAGGAGTTCGCCGGTGACGGCCCCTGGGCGCATCTCGACATCGCAGGCCCGGCGGCGCTCCGCTACGGGCGCGGCGACTACCTCTCGCAGCCGGGCGGAACAGGCTACGGCGTCCGCCTGATCGCCGAGCTCGCGTCTTCCCTCGCGTGAACTTCGACCTCCCCGAAGAGCACCAGCTCCTGCGCCGGACCGTGCGCGAGTTCGCGGCCGAGCGGGTCGCACCCGTGGCCGCCGAGCTCGACCGGGAGCACCGCTTCCCCTACGAGCTCGTCCAGGAGATGGCCGAGCTCGGCCTGCTGGGAATCCCCGTTCCCGAGGAGTACGGCGGCACCGGCTCGGACACGCTCTCCTACGCGGTTGCGATCGAGGAGTTGACCCGGATCGACTCGTCGGTCGCGATCACCGTCGCCGCACACACCTCGCTCGGGACGATGCCGATCCTGCTCTACGGAACAGAGGAGCAGAAACAGGAGTGGCTCCCCGACCTCGCGTCCGGCCGCAAGCTGGCCGCCTTCGGGCTCACGGAGCCCGAGGCCGGCTCGGACGCCGGCGCGACCCGCACGCGTGCGGAGCTCCGCGACGGCTCCTGGGTCGTCAACGGCTCGAAGATCTTCATCACCAACGCGGGCACCGACATCACCGCCTGCGTGACGATCACCGCGCGCACGGGCGAGGACGAGATCTCCAACCTGATCGTCCCCAACGGAACGCCGGGCTACGAGATCTCTGCGCCGATGGAGAAGCTCGGATGGCGCGCCTCCGACACGCGCGAGCTGTCCTTCCGCGACTGCGCCGTCCCCGAGAGGAATCTCCTCGGCGAGCGCGGGCGCGGCTTCCACCAGTTCCTCGAGATCCTCGACGGAGGCCGGATCTCGGTCGCCGCAATGGGGCTCGGGCTCGCGCAGGGCGCCTACGAGCAGGCGTTCGCGTACGCAAAGGAGCGGAAGCAGTTCGGCCGGCCGATCTCCTCGTTCCAGGCGATCCAGTTCCAGCTCGCGGACATGGCGGTCGAGATCGAAGCCGCGCGGCAGCTCGTCTACAAGGCGGCCTGGCTCAAGGACGAGGACCGGCCGTTCGCCGAGGCGGCGGCGATGGCGAAGCTGTACACAGGCGAGCTCTCACACCGGGTCGTCAACCAGGCGCTCCAGATCCACGGCGGCTACGGCTACATGGACGAGTTCGCGATCTCGCGCTTCTACCGGGACCAGAAGATCCTGGAGATCGGCGAGGGGACGAACGAGGTGCAGCGGATGGTCATCGCGAAGCACCTGGGGCTCTGATCTCGAGCGGCTGATCGAACGAGAGGTAGTCGTGGTGCATGAAGTGCGCCGCGGCAGTCATGTCCAGCGTACGCGGCAGCAGCCGCCGGTCGAAGCGGATCGTGAACCAGGACGGAAGCGAGCGATCGAGCATCGAGACCGTATAGCCCTCCTTCGTCTTCTGGAGCAGGTGGACATTGGTCGGCCGGCGGGGCCAGGTCGGCGTCGGGGCGGGAATGGGCTGGAAGCTCGATTTGACCCAGGCGGACCCGGGGGCCGTCCGGTCCCAGCGCTTCCCGCCGATCAGGATTCCTGCGGCGCCGCCCGGGATGGTGTATTCGAGCCGGTCCGGCGCGACCAGCTTCCAGATCGCGGTGATGCTCGTCTTCGGCGCTGAGGCGAGGTGCTCGCGGTAGCTGACGCTGCTGAGCGCGCGAAAGACGGCGGTCGCGCGGCGAATGAGCGCGGTTGCGGTCGGCGCGGGCCACTCCGTAGGGATCTCGAACCGCACGGCGGCCGCGGTCTCGCCGGCGAAGAGGACGGTGACTGACGCCGGCACACCGACGTCCTCGCTCGTCGCCGAGTAGCACCCCGACCCACACGACGAGCCCGGCTCGAGGGTCGCGCCCCGGGTCCCGACGACCCGGAAATTGAGCGCGAGATCATCGACGCCGGTGTTGGACGAGGAGA
>JACDER010000264.1 GCA_013816275.1 Actinomycetota bacterium
CAACAACAGCACGTTCCTCCCGGCGGACACGCCGAGCATCCAGGCGAGCAAGCTCGCCGAGCCCTTCCAGCCGACCAATCTCGCCACGGCGACCCTCGTCGCGTACGACAGCTCCGGCAAGCTGACGTCGGCCGACGAGGCCGCGATCGCCCGTGCCGAGACCGCGGTCGGGAAGGTGGACAAGGTCGTACGCGTCATCGACCTCGGAACCTCGAGCAACGGGCGCGCGAGCGAGTCGCTGGTCGAGCTCGACGTCTCTCTGTCCGGCGACCCCGAGGCCGACGACGCGATTGCGGCCATTCGGGACACGTTCGCGAAGAGCCTCGCCGGGACGAGCAGCCTCCATCTGTATCTGACGGGCGGCGTGGCCACGAACGTGGACACGAACAAGCAGCAGGCCTCGAGCCAGGAGCTCACGGAGGTGTTCTCGAGCCTCCTGATCCTGCTGCTCCTGTTCCTGACCTACCGTTCCTTCCTCGCGCCGATCGTCAACATCCTCCCGGCCGCGCTCGCGCTCGGGCTCGCCGATGCGGTCGTGGCGGAGTCGTCGAAGATCGGCGTCTCGGTCTCGAGCGTGACCCAGGCGATGCTGACCGTCCTGATCCTGGGCGCGGGCACCGACTACGGCCTGTTCCTGATCCTGCGAATGCGCGAGGAGCTTCGCGCGGGCCGGACGCCGAAAGAGGCGGTCGTCGAGGCGATGGCCCAGGTCGGCGAGTCGATCACCTTCGCCGCCCTGACCGTGGTCGGCGCCCTCCTCTGCCTGCTCGTCGCGACCTTCAGCCTGTACAGCGGGCTCGGCCCGGGCCTCGCGATCGGAGTCGGGATCGTGGCGCTCGCGGCCCTCACGCTGCTGCCGGCCCTCCTGGCTATCTTCGGGCACGCGCTCTTCTGGCCGAAGCGCTGGGGTGAGCCGAAGGAAGACAAGACAGGACTTTGGGAGCGCGTCGGCGACCACGTGATCAAGCATCCGGTGGCGACGTTGGTCGGCGGAGTCGTCCTGTTCGGCGGGCTCACCGTGGGTGCGATCGGCGTCGGCAACGCCGGCTTCGGCTCGGTCGGAGGCGGGCCCAAGGGCAGCGACTCGGCCGCGGGGTCGGTCGTGCTCGCGAAGAACTTCCCCGCGTCCGCCCTGAACCCGACGAGCGTCTTGGTGCGGTTCCGGAGCCCGGTCTGGAGCAACCTCCAGCCGACCGCTATCGCCGAGAAGGAGGTCGCGAGCGCCGGACCGTTCGACTCGGTCTCGGGCCCGTTCAACGTGAACGGGATCGCCGTCACCGAAGACGAGCTCGCGGCGCTCTACCGCAAGCTCGGCCCGCCGGGGAAGCTCCCGGTAACGCCGCCGGCCTCGGCGAAGATCTCGAAGAAGGCCTACGACGTCTACCGCGCCGAAGCCCAGTACATCAGCGCGGACGGGAAGACGGTCCAGTTCCAGACCTCGCTGAAGGCGGGCGATCCAGGCAGCACAAAGGCGCTCGACGCAGTCCCCGAGATGCGTTCCGCGACGACGCGGATCGCCCGGGAGGCCGGCGCGGCTGAGAGCGGCGTGTCGGGCCTCGCGCCCGTCTCCTACGACATCAACAAGATCGCCAACGACGACCTGGTCACGATCCTCCCGATCGTGCTCGGCGTCATCGCCGTCCTGCTCGCGCTGCTCGTCCGCAGCCTGATCGCGCCGCTCTACCTGATCATCAGCGTGCTGCTCTCGTACGGCGCCGCGCTCGGGATCGCCTGCATCATCTTCGTCCACATCGGAGGCGCGGCCGGCGTGAACTTCGTCCTCCCGTTCCTGCTCTTCATCTTCCTGATGGCCTTAGGAGAGGACTACAACATCCTGATGATGGCCCGCATCCGCGAGGAGGCGGCGCAACGGCCGCTCTCGGAGGCGATCCACCGGGCCCTGCACCTCACCGGGACGACGATCACCTCGGCCGGCGTGATCCTCGCCGGCACGTTCGCGGTCAGCGGCATCCTGGGTTCGACGAGCCAGCTGCGGCAGATAGGCTGGGCGATCGCGCTCGGCGTGCTGATGGACACCTTCCTCGTGCGAACTCTCCTCGTCCCCTCGACCGCATTGCTGCTCGGCCGCTGGAACTGGTGGCCGTCCAGCCTCGGCCGCAAGACATGACGAATCGATGGTGGAAGGGCCTGTGCGTCGTCTGCGTCGCCGGGGCGACCGCGATGGGCGCGGGAGCGGGCTCGCAGGTCGTTCCCAACGTCAAGGGCAAGAGCATGGCGGCAGCGGTGAAGACGATCGTCGCCGCCGGCTACTACGCCGACACCTCGCCCGTGACGGGCCGGTCCGTCGGGCGAGGCACCGTCAGCTCACAGGATCCGAAGGCCGGCTCGGCTCTGAAGCGAGGGAAGGCCGTCCGCGTCGCGGTCTCGATCGGCTCGCCGCGCCGCCCCGACGTCAAGATCCCGAATCTCGTCGGGAAGAGCGCGGCTGACGCCCGCGCCAAGCTCGTGCAATCGAGGCTGACGATGGCGACGAAATTCCGCAAGACCGGCAAGGCGAAGGTGGGCAAGGTGATCGCGCAGAGCCCGTTCGCGGGAATGACGTTCCAGCAGTACGCCCAGGTCGTCATCCTGGTGGGCAAGTTGTAATCGAACACGTGTTCGCCTACCATCGGGGGCGTGCAACTCGCCTTCGACTCGGCCGACCGGCTCGTCGAGCTGGTCGAGGAACGCGGAGTGCCCGTCGCGGCGTCCGATGCGGCCCGGGTGCTCTTCGCGCTCCGGTCGGCACCCGAGGGTCTTGCGCGCTCGCTGCTCGACGATCTTGTCTCGGGAGACGCGCGTCTGCGCTGGATCGGCTCGGCGATCGGCCTGGAACGCCCGGAGTCGGACCCGCTGCTCGAGGAAGCCGAGTTCGTCGTCTTCGACCTGGAGACG
>JACDER010000044.1 GCA_013816275.1 Actinomycetota bacterium
AACTTGGTGCGAGCGCAACGGAGACCCTTTACGGCGACGACGCGGAGGTACGAGACGGCGAGCTGGCGTTGCCGGCCGACGGCCCCGCCTTCCATGTATGGAGACTGGAGGCCGGCGGCGCTTTTCGCTCGCCGGACCATCACCCCACCGACCGGGAGGCGCACTGCGATGGCTGAAGTCACGTTCAAGGACGTCGACAAGGTGTACGGCACCGACGTTCACGCGGTCAAGGACCTCTCGCTCGACATCCGGGACGGTGAGTTCCTCGTCCTCGTCGGCCCGTCGGGCTGCGGGAAGACGACCGCTTTGCGCATGGTCGCGGGGCTCGAGGAGATCTCGGACGGGACGATCTCGATCGGCGGGCGGGTCGTCAACGAGCTGACGCCGAAGGACCGTGACATCGCGATGGTCTTCCAGAACTACGCGCTCTACCCGCACATGAGCGTGGCCGAGAACATCGCCTTCGGCCTCCGTCTGCGCAAAACGCCCAAAGAGGAGATCGAGAGACGCGTTGCGTGGGCGTCCAAGATGCTCGACCTGACTCCGTATCTCGCCCGCAGGCCGAAGGAGCTCTCCGGCGGCCAACGGCAGCGCGTGGCCATGGGCCGCGCGATCGTCCGGGAGCCGCAGGCCTTCTTGATGGACGAACCGCTGTCGAACCTCGACGCGAAGCTGCGCGTCCAGATGCGCGCCGACATCGCCCGCCTTCAGGACGAGCTCGGGACGACGACGATCTACGTCACCCACGACCAGGTCGAGGCGATGACGATGGGCGACCGGGTGGCTGTGATGAGCATGGGCGAGCTTCAACAGGTGGACGTCCCGCAGCGTCTCTACGACTCCCCCGCCAACCTCTTCGTCGCCGGTTTCATCGGCACGCCGCCGATGAACCTGATCCAGGCGCAGGTGCAGTCGCAGAACGGGAGCGTCGCGCTCACGGTCGGCAAGCAGTCGCTCGTCCTCTCCGACCAGGCTCTGTCGCGCTACCCGGGCATCCGAAACGCGGCCGGGCGCACGATCGTCCTCGGCGTCCGCTCCGAGGATCTCTATCCGGCCGCCAACCGTCCCGATCTGCCGACCTTGACCGCAAACCTGGAACTGCTCGAAGCTCTCGGGTCACAGTCGATTGCCCACCTGAGAGTCGACGCCGAGGTCGTGCGGCTGCACGCGGCCCACTCGGACGAAGAGCCCGAGGAAGCCGAGGGCGAGGGCGTGACCTCGACGCGGCCGAACCTCGTCGCCACCTTCACCTCGCGCGACGCGGTGGGGCTCAAGCTCCACGCCGAGATGCCGATCGCGGTCGACGTCTCGAACGTGCACGTCTTCGACGCGGAGAGTGGTGCGCCGCTGCGCTAGCGCGCTCGCCGTCCTAGGGGTCGCTCTCGCCACGCTGGTGGCATCGTCCCCTGGCGCCGGCGTGGCCGCTCCCGCTCCTCCATCCGGCGCTCTGCTCGAATCGCTCTCGCAGCCGCCCACGCGGGCAGCGATCGCCTCGCAGCGGATCTACTTCGTCATGACCGACCGCTACCGGAACGGCGACTCCTCGAACGACACCGGCGGCCTGGGGGGAGGGCCCAGCACAAACGGGTTCGATCCGGCGGACATCGGCTACTTCCACGGCGGTGACCTCAAGGGCCTGACCGGGGATTGCACGAACACGCGCACCGGTCTGGCGCGCCTGAAGGATCTCGGCTTCACCGGAATCTGGGTGACGCCCCCGGTCGGCCAGCAAGCGGTCCAGGGAGACAGCGCCGCCTACCACGGCTACTGGGGCCTCAACTTCGACCGGGTCGACGCCCACCTCGGAACCGACCAGGAGTTCGGCGACTTCGTCGACTGCGCCCACCGGCTCGGGATGAAGGTCTACATGGACGTCGTCGTCAACCATACGGCCAACGTCATCGGCCTCTCGCCGGGCGGGTCCTTCGTCGAGCCCTCGCAGAAGCCGTACCGGGACTGCAAGGGCAAGAAGTTCAACCCGGCGAGCTTCGTCAAGAAGACCTTCCCTTGCCTGAAGACCTCGAACATGCCCTACATCCCGTTCCTCGCAGCGAACGAGAAGAACCTGAAGAGCCCGGCCTGGATGAACGACATGACCAACTACCACAACCGGGGCGACATCGACTTCAACTCCTGCAGCCAGATCTGCTTCGAAATGGGCGACTTCTTCGGGCTCGACGACTTCTTCACCGAGAAGCCCGTGGTGATGCAGGGGCTCGCGGATGTCTTCGCGGAGTGGATCCGCCGCTACAAGCTGGACGGGTTCCGCGTCGATACGGCGAAGCACGTGAATGCGGCCTTCTTCCGGCTGTGGGCTCCGAAGATCCTTGCCGCGGCGCGCAACGCCGGCGTCCCCGACTTCGAGATCTTCGGCGAGGTGACCCTGAACGAGGCGATCGAGCTTTCCTCGTTCGTGCGGGACCGGGGGCTGCCGAACGTGCTCGATTTCCCGTTCCAGGACGTCGCCGCGGGGTATGCCGCGGGGCCGACGAGCGCCCAGGCCCTCGCCGACCGGATCATGGACGACGACTACTTCCACTATTCGCCGCAGCTCGCCCCCACGCCGGTCACCTTCCTCGGCAATCACGACATGGGACACGCCGCGTTCCAGCTGAAGCAGCACGGAGCCTCGGACGAGCTGCTGCTCAAGAGGCTGCTGCTCGGCTACGACGTCCTCTACCTGCTGCGCGGGGCCCCGGCCGTCTACTACGGCGACGAGGTCGGGATGATCGGAACCGGCGGCGACAAGGAGGCCCGGCAGGACATGTTCCCGACGCAAGTCGAGGAGTGGAAGACCCAGGAGCGGGTCGGCTCGTCGCCGATCGGCGACGGCTCGTCGTTCGACGTGACCGACAATCCGATCGAGCTGCGGCTGAAGGAGCTCGGGGCGCTCAAGGACGCGCATCCGGCCCTCTCGAGCGGAGCGACGATCATCCGGGAAAGTCAAGGGAATGTGCTCGTCGTCAGCCGAATCGACTGGGTCGCGAAGCGCGAGTACGTGGTCGCGTTCAACTCCAGCACGTCGGCCGGAACCGCCCAGGTCTCGATCAAGACGTCGACGCCGTCGAGCTCCTGGACCGGGCTAGGCGGCACCGGGGAGACCGCGTCGAGCGGCGCGGACGGGAAACTGTCATTCGCGGTAAACCCGATCGAGACGTCCATCTATGTCGCCGACTCTCAAATTCCCTCGGCGGCACTCGCGACTCCGGCTCTCAAGGTCGCGAAGGACAAGTTCAGCACGCTCTGGCTCGCAAGCGCGACCGTCTCCGGAAACGCTCCCGTCAGCGTCGCGTTCGCCATCAAGCGCAAGCCGTCCACGGACTGGGAGCTGCTGGCGGCCGACGACTCTCCTCCGTTTCGCGCCTTCCTGGACAAGGGGAAGTTCGCGAAGAAGCAGAAGGTCTACCTGGTCGCGATCGCGCGGAGCCTGAGCGGGCAGACGGCGACCTCGAACGTTGTCGGCCTCGTTCCGCGGCCGAAGTAACTAAGGCGTCAGGAAGACGTCCAGCGCCGGCACCTGCGCCCGGTCGGCCGCGTAGGCGAGATAGCCGAGGTCCCAGTTCTTCTCGATCGTCGCCAGCGTCGAGTAGTGGTTGAACGCGCGCTTGCTGACGAAGTGCCGCTTGCCGACGTTCGAGACGATCACGCCGACGGCTGAGCCGCCTCCGTACATCCCCCCATTCCAGACGAGACCGCTCGAAAGAACCGCCTTCCCGGCGAAGTACGGCGAGTCGCAACAGCCGGTCGCGTCCTTGTACCCGCCGGTCGAGGCGCGGCCGGTCTCCGTCGTCTCGTCGCTGAGGATGAAGATCGCGGACGGCTCGCTCCAGGCGGGGCTGCGCATGATCGTCCGGACGGCCGCCTTTACGAACGCGTCCGCCTTTCGTTTCAGCGAGGCGTCGGCCGGGTTGTCATATCCGCTCGGGCACGGGCTCCCGTCACCCTTCCGGTAGCGCACGGTGACCCCGCCGTGCATGTCGTGGCAGATGTTGGGACTGATCCAGACGAGATTCGGCACCGTCTCCTTCCGCATGTCCGCTGCGAAGAACGTGTACGGCTTGATGTGACTCCGGCGCTCCCGGTGCTTGCGAATTCGGGGATAGAGGATGAACGGGTTGTGCCGGGCCACGTACACGCTCACCTTGTGGGAGGGGTAGTACGGGCCGAGGTAGCCGGTCTTGGGCATCGACTCCATGTACGCCACCCAGCTCAGGTGCTTCGCCTCGAGCTGGTCGATCAGGTTCCTGTGCGGGAAGCGGTGCGACGGGGCGTCGTCGTTCACCCACCAGTTCGAGCCGCTCGTCAGCGCGATGTAGTTGGGGAGGCTCGTGTGCGTGACGCCGTAGTAGCGGGCGGCGTGGCCGTACCTGCGCGCGAGCCTGGTGATGAACGGCGCGTTCACGTCTCCCACGACGCTCTCGTCGGAGTGGTTCTCGAGCATGATCACGAAGATGTGCTCGAGCCGGGTAGGACCGGATCCGGACGGACGCGCTGCCGCGACGGCGAGGACGGCGACGAGCAGTGCGGCCGCCGCAACCGCTCGGGTCAACGGCGGACCTCTACGAGCAGCGGACGGTCGTCGCCCTCGAGCAGCGAATCGAGCATCGTCCGGCCGCCGGCGAGGCCGACGCGGCGATTGAACAGCTCGTCGAGCTGGGCGGAGGTCAGGCCCGCTTCGCACGCAGCGGCGAAGACGCGGGCCACCTCGGGCTTCACGTTTCCTTCGTCGTCGAACTGCCAGGTCGGATAGAGCCACTCATCCGAGCCGGGAGCGCGCGTCGCGAAGAGCTCGCCGGCGCGACGCCGGATCTCGAGCGCCACGGGATCGACGCCCCAGCGGGCGGCGAGCCAGGAGGTGGTGAGAGCTGCGTCGCGATCCGGCACCGGAGCGGCCGAATCTAACAGGCGCTAGGAAGACTTCCAGCCCCGGAACGCGTGCAGCAGCGCTTCCTCGGCCTCGGGCGAAAGCTCGTCGGGCGAGAGTGAGCCGGTCAGAGCGATCGTGGCGCGGATCTGCTCCAAGTAGATCTCGCAGTTGCCGCATTCGGCCAGGTGCTGCTCGAACCGCGCTCGCTCGCCAGGCGGGAGCGCATCTTCGAGGTACTCCGTCACGAGCTCGGTGAGCTCCTGGCAGCTGAACGCTTCGGCCGTGGTCACTTCAGGTACTCCTCCAGTGCCTTCCTGACTCGGGATCGGGCGCGGTGCAAAAGCACGCGTTGATTGGTCTCGCTGAGCTCGAGCGCGTTACAGACCTCCTCCGCGCTCCATCCCTCCAGGTCGCGGAGGCTGATCACCGCGCGCTGCG
Source organism: Actinomycetota bacterium (assembly GCA_013816275.1). Taxonomy (GTDB): domain Bacteria; phylum Actinomycetota; class Thermoleophilia; order Gaiellales; family Gaiellaceae; genus JACDER01. Next base: position 5,306 of record JACDER010000044.1, read on the forward strand.
TTCCGGGCAGCGCCTCGATCGCCTCGGCGAGCCTCTCGCGGGTCTCCGCGGCCAGCAGCCGGTCCTCCGGCCACGCGGTGGGCGGAACGGCCCAGTGGCCGGGCCACCTCGGGTCGTCCGGATCGCGGAAGCGGTCGGGGTCGAGGGCCGGCTCCTGGATGCGCTCGGGTTGAAATGCCGAGAACGGCAGCGTGCGGCGTTCCCGTACGGCCCGGGTCTTGGCTCGGTTGGCGAGGATCCGGAAGATCCAGGTCTTCAGCGACGAGCGCCCCTCGAAGCGGTCGAGGCCCTCGAGGACCGCGAGCCAGGTCTCCGACACGACCTCCTCGGCGAGGGCGCGGGTCGGGACGTAGATCCGGGCGACGCGCAGGAGCGAGGCGTTGTACGTCTGGACGAGGTCGCGGAAGGCGCCTTCGTCGCCGGCCCGCAGAGCCTCGAGCAGTCTCGTCTCGTCCGGCGAGGAAACCTCTTGCACGGACCGACTGTAACGGCTTGCGAAACGCGCAAGACTGCCCCTGATGCCCATGCACGAGGAGGTCAGTGATGGCTGAAGCGTTCGACCTGATCGTGATCGGAGCCGGCTCGGCCGCGCGCGACGGGGCAAAGAAGGCGGCCCGCGAGCACGGGGCGAGAGTGGCGCTCGTGGAGCGCGCCCGCTGGGGCGGCAGCTGCCCCAACGTCGCCTGCAAGCCGACCAAGGCGTACCTCGTCGCCGCCGAGCTGGTCCACGACATCAACACGCTGGCCGGGAAGCTCGGCATCGAGGTAGGCCCCGCGCGGGCGAATCTCGCCCGCGTGAAAGCCCGCAAGGACTCACTGATCAAGCCGCAGCCGACGTGGGTGGAAGACCTGAAGGCAGCCGGTTTCACGACGTACGACGGCGAGGCCGCCCTCGTCGACGCGCACACGGTGCGGGTCGGAAACGAGGAGCTGCAGGCCGACCGCATCCTCATCGCCACCGGCTCGCGCACGGCCGTCCCTCCGATCGAGGGAATCGACGATGTGGACTGGATCGACCACGTCAGCGCGCTCGAGCTGACCGAGTTGCCGGAGTCGCTCCTCATTCTCGGCGGGGGCGCCGTGGGTCTCGAGTTCGGCCAGACGCTCGCGCGCTTCGGTTCGAAGGTCACGATCGTCGACGGGATGGATCACATCGCGCCGCGGTCCGACCCGGCGGCCGCGGCCGAGCTGGCCGCGGCGCTCGAGGACGAGGGGATCGAGCTCGTCACGAACACCTTCGTGTCGAACGTCCGGCAGGAAGAAGACGGCATCGAAGCCGTCCTGAGCCCGCGGGACAGGAGCCCCGAGCGAACGCTGCGTGCCACCCGTCTGATGCTCGCCTCCGGACGAGTGCCCAACGTCGAGGAGCTCGGTCTGGAGCAGGTCGGAGTGGAGACCACGTACCAGGGGATCGTCGTGGACGAGCACCTGCGGACGAGCGTCGAGGGGATCTGGGCTGCCGGCGACGTGACCGCCGTCGCGCAGTTCACGCCCGTCGCCCAGTACCAGGCTCGGATCGCGATCGCGGACATGTTCGGCGCAGAAGCATCGGCCGACTACGACGCCCTGCCGACGGCGATCTTCACCGACCCCGAGCTGGCGCAGCTCGGCCTCACCGAAGCCGAGGCGAGGGACAAGGGCTTCCAGCCCGAGTCGGTGCGGCACGATCTGAAGGACGTCCAGCGGGCCTCGTATACGGACTCGAAGCACGGCCTCTACAAGCTGGTCTTCGACGGTCCGACACGGCGCCTGCTGGGGGTTCACGTCGTCTCCCGCAGCGCAAGCGACATCGTTCAGGGCCTCGCCGTCGCGATGAAGCTCGGCGCGACGGTCGACGACCTCGCGCACGTCCACCACGCGTTCCCCACGCTCGGGGAGGGGATCAAGGCCGCAGCCGAGCAGGCGTCGTAACCTCCAGCGCAATCCACCGAAGGAGGAACCGATGCCAGACCTCACGCGCCGTCAGGTCGTCGCCGCCGGTGCGGCAGGAGCCGCGCTCGTCACCTCAGGAGGGATCGCACTCGCCGAAGAGCTTGGCCCGAGCGGCGGCGCACCGACGCTTCCACCTGATCCGACCACCGCGAAGTTCGATTTCGCCGGACTCGAGCCGCAGGTCGACACCGAGTGGGGAACCGCGGCCGAGGCGACCGTCAAGAACTTCCCGATCCTGGAGGGCAGCGACGCCGCCGTCTTTCACTTCACGCTCAAACCGGGCAGGCTGCGCGAGCCCCACTGGCACCCGAACGCGTGGGAGGTGGACGTCCCGATCGAGGGAACCGCGGAGGTCGGCATCGTCAACCCCGACGGCACGACGCAGATCGTCACGATCGAGCGCGGCCAGGTCGCCTTCATCCCGCAGGCGTGGGCGCACTTCATCCGCAACCCGGGCAAGACCGAGCTGAAGATGATGCTCACGTTCGGGAACAACCAGCCGGACGACGTCGGCCTCTCGACGATGTTCGGCGGAATGCCCACCGACACGTTCACGGAGACCTTCGGCGTACAGAACCTGAACGGCGCAACTAAATCGAAGACAACATCGTTTTTCGTGCCTTAACCTGGCAAAAACGACGTTTTAGAACTCACCGGACGGGGTACAGGCAGGACATGCGCCTCTTCGCCGTCCTGCTACTCGCCGCCGTCGCGTTTCCCGCCCAGGCCGCCGCGTCCGAGCTGATCGCCCGGAAGGCGACGAACGTCAAGCTCGAGGTCACGCGCGACGGGCAGCAGGCCCTTCTGTCGTACCGAGCGCAGGGGCGAACGTGGTACGTGCTGGCCGGCGGAGCGATCAACGCGAAAGCCCCGGCTGCGGGCAAGCGGCAGGTCTCTCTTACGCTTCGTCGCTCCACCACGCGGCCGCCGTTCTCGGGCGCTTGTACCCGCGCCCACTTGCTGGTGCCGGAGCTCGTGACCGCCTGTGCCACCGCCCGCTCGAACTGGGCCGTTCAGTCGTGGCAGCGCGCCCTCCCGAACTTCGGCGTCGCGCCGAGCGCCTTCCGGGCGCAGCCGGAGCTTCGGCTCTCCCACTGGAGCGGGCCGGTCGCCGTGCTCACCCTGAAGGCCGACTGGTCGTACGGAGGCAAGTGGCAGCACATCTACGGAGCG
>JACDER010000045.1 GCA_013816275.1 Actinomycetota bacterium
GGCCTGCGCTCGTCGCGGAATTTGGTCTGGATTTGATAGAAGTGCACCGGCAGCTGCCGGTAGCTCTTGATCTCGTTGCGCGCGATGTCGGTGACGACCTCTTCGGAGGTCGGCTGGATCACGAAGTCGCGCTCGTGCCGGTCCTTCAGGCGTAACAGCTCCGGGCCATAGGCCTGCCAGCGTCCGGATTCCTGCCAGAGTTCGGCCGGATGGAGCGCCGGCAGCAGCATCTCCTGCGCGCCGATCGCGTCCATCTCCTCGCGGATGACCTGCTCGATCTTCCGGTGCACGCGCCAGCCGAGCGGCATGAAGGTCCACAAGCCCGCCGTCACCTGGCGGATGAACCCGCCGCGGACGAGCAGCTTGTGGCTGACGGCCTCCGCGTCGGCGGGGTCATCGCGGAGCGTGGGTAGGAAAAGCTCTGAGGACCGGGCAATCATGGTTGTCCGGGCAGGCTACTCGGACCCGAGCGGGATCAAGGAGGCCTCGGCCATCGCCAGCGCGGCCGGCTTCGCCATCTTCAGGCGCTTCGGCCGGTGCATCCCCTCGGCGATCCACTTGTCGATCTCGAAGAAGAGCTCGTCGACGAGGATGTCGGAGGAAACCTTCTTGAGCACGCGGCCGTGGGCGTAGACGAAGCCGACATCTCGGCCGCCGGCGATGCCGAAATCCGCATCTCCCGCCTCCCCCGGTCCGTTGACCGCGCAGCCGAGCACGGCGACCTCGAAGTGCTGCGGGTAGGACGCGAGGCGCGCTTCGACCTTCTCGGCCAGCCTCTGGACGCCCACGTTGTCGCGGCCGCACGAGGGGCAGGCGATCATGATCGGGCCTCGCTCGCGGAGACCGAGCGATTTCAGGATCTCGAAGCCGGTGCGCACTTCCTCGACCGGATCGGCCGTCAGCGACACGCGGATGGTGTCGCCGATGCCGTCGACCAGGAGCGCTCCCATGCCGACAGCGCTCTTGATCGAGCCCGAGAACGGCGTCCCCGCTTCGGTCACGCCGAGATGGAGCGGGTAGGGCACCTTCGCCGACAGCATCCGGTAGGCGCGAATCATCGTGGGCACGTGGCTCGACTTGACCGAGATCTTGAAGTCGCGGTACTCGAGCTTCTCGAGCAACCGGACCTCCTCGAGCGCGGCCTCGACGAGCGCCTCGGCCTGGTCCTGCTGGGCGAGGTCAAAGAGGTGCTTCGGGAGCGAGCCGGAGTTGGCGCCGATCCGCATCGGGATACCGGCCGCCTTCGCCTTCGTCACGACCTGCTCGACCTTCTCGGGCCCACCGATGTTGCCGGGGTTGATGCGCACGGCCGCGACTCCCGCGTCGATCGCCTTGAGAGCGAGGCTCGCGTTGAAGTGGATGTCGGCAATCACCGGAATCGGCGAGAGCCGGACGATCAGCTTGAGCGCCTGGGCGTCCTCCTCCTTCGGAACCGCGCACCGCACGACCTCGCAACCGGCGGACGCGAGCGCGGCGATCTGTGCGGTCGTCGCCTCGACGTCGCGCGTCGGCGTCAGCGTCATCGACTGGACGACGACGGGTGCCCCGCCGCCGATCCTGACCCCACCGACTTCGATCGAACGCTCGCTGGGCATGCGTCCGATTGTAGTTGGGCCAGCTGCCGACTCAGTCCTCGAGCGCGCCCTGCCGCCCCCACCGCCTCCAACGATTCTCGGGAACACGCCCAGTGGCCGGCGAAGCCGAGCTTTGCCCGGCGAGAGCCGAACAGCGCTGTGCCATGCCTATACGAAGAAGAAGGGGGCCAACGGGGGAAACATGGTTTCCCCCGCTTTCCTTTCCCCCGTTCTTCTATCCGCCGCCTAAGCGGCCGATGTCGTTCGAGAGCCCCACGAAGAAGAGCAGGACGACCAGAAAGATCCCGATCGCCGACACGCGCTCGTAGATCTCGCGCTTGACCGCCCGGCCGCGGATTCCCTCCACGATCGAGAACGCGATGTGACCGCCGTCGAGGGGCAGCAGGGGAAGCAGGTTCAGCAGGGCAAGCGAGAGGCTGATCAGCCCGAGCACCCAGAGGTAGCTCTGGAGGCCCTCCTTGAGCGCGCTCGACGACCCCTGGACGATGCCAACGGGACTGGCTATGTCCTTGCGGCCCTGGCCGTGGACCAGGTTGCCGAGCGAGACGCCGATCTGCTTCGTGACCGTGCCGGTGAGCTTGATCGACTGCCAGAACGCCTCGGGCGGCGAGAGACCCTTCCCCTCCAGCGTGAACCCGAGCCTGTAGAAGCCGTCCTTCCTGTGCGCCTGCACAGGCTCGAGCGGGATGAACCGACCGTTCCGCTGGACGAGCAGCCTGAGCGTGTGGCCGTGCGAGCCGGAGATCCGCTGGGGAATCTGCGAGGGCTTGTTGAGGACGACCCCGTTGATCTGCAGGATCTTGTCTCCTGGCTTCAGCCCCGCCACAGCCGCGGGCTCCTTCGGCAACACGGACGCGACCCGGAACGTCGCCTTGCCGCCGCCGGCCATGAACAGCGCGGCGAAGAGGATGATCGCGAACAGGAGATTCGTCCCCGGCCCGGCGAAGATGACGATGACCCGCTTCCATGCGCGTTGCCGCCAGTACGCGTGCTTGCTCAGCGCCTCTCGGGCCTCGCGGACGCCCCGGTCGGCCGCGCGGCGCGGTCCCGGCGAGACGAACGAGTGGTCAACCGCCTCCTCGAGCTCGTCGACTGCCTGGAGCGCTTCGGCCTCCCGGTCCTCGGCCAGTGCCCGCTTGAGGCGCTCGACGGGCCCGTAGAGCTGCGGCGCCTCCTGCAGCGCCGGGCCGAGATGCGCGTCGACGTCCGACGGCGCCATCCGGTGCATCCCGGGGATCTTCACGTAGCCACCGAGCGGGATCGCGCCGATTCCGTACTCGATGCCGTTCCGCGTCACCTTGGCGAGCGCGGGTGGAAAACCGATGTAGAAGCGCGTCGGCTTCATCCCGACGAGCCGCGCCATGAAGAAGTGACCCGCCTCGTGGACGAGGATCAGGAAGGCCAGCCCGAGAATGGAGATGACGAGACTCACGCGACCCCCACTCCCCGCTCAGCCAGCCGTCGAGCCTCGGCATCGGCTTCGACCAGCTCGTCCCGGTCTCTTGGAGCTGCTCCGTCTGCTGCATCGAGCGTCTCGGCGACGACCTCGGCGATGCCCAGGAAGGGGAGCCTCCCATCGAGGAAGGCGGCGACGGCGACCTCGTTGGCGGCGTTGAAGACGCACGGATTCGTCCCTCCGAGCTCTCCCGCCCTCCGCGCGAGTGCGAGCATCGGGAAGGTCTCGAGATCGGGAGCCGTGAACTCGAGCGTCAGCCCTCCGGCGAGGTCGAGCTGGGGAATCGGCGTCGCGGCCCGCTCCGGATACGTAAGTGCGAACGAGATCGGAACGCGCATGTCCGGATAGCCGAGATGCGCGAGCACGGCCCCGTCCCGGAACCTGATCAGGGCGTGCACGATCGAGCTCGGGTGGACGACGACCTCGATCCGGTCATAGGGAAGGTCGAACAGGAAGTGCGCCTCGATCAGCTCCAGGCCCTTGTTGGCGAGCGTGGCCGAGTCGACGCTGATCTTCGGCCCCATGTTCCAGGTCGGGTGTGCGAGCGCCTCGGCCGGCGTCACGTCGACGAGCTCGTCGCGGCTCTTCCCGCGGAAGGGGCCGCCGGACGCGGTCAGCACCAGCGTGTCCACCGACTCGCGCGACCGGCCCTCGAGGCACTGGAAGGCGGCGCTGTGCTCGCTGTCGACCGGAAGCAGGAGGCCTCCGCCCCGCTCCCAGGCGGCGATGGCCAGCTCGCCGGCGACGACCAGGCTTTCCTTGTTCGCGAGCGCGAGCGCGATGCCCCGTTCGAGCGTCCACAGCGTCGCGTCGAGGCCGGCGAATCCGACCACGGCGTTCAGCACGAGGTCGGGCTCGGCCCGCTCGAGCAGATCGGTCAGGTTGCCTCCGACCTGAGTCAGCGGCGCGAGCCCGTCGATCGGCTGCGAGCCCGAGGCGGCGGCGACGAGCTCGAGCTCCGGGTGGGCCGAGATGATCTCCAGAGACTGCCGCCCGATCGAGCCGGTGGCGCCGAGCAGCGCGATTCTCTTCACCGGGCGGTGCACCAAGTCAGTGTAGGCCGTTGCCTAGGCCGCGCCGTAGGCAACCAGCACGTAGAAGGAAGCGACGATCGCGAACAGCTGAGCGTCGATCCGGTCGAGCATACCGCCGTGGCCGGCGAGCAGCGTGCCGGTGTCCTTGACGTGCATGTCCCGCTTGATCGCCGACTCGAACAGGTCGCCAACCGGGGCGGCGACCGCGATCACGATCCCGAGCACGACCGCTTGCCAGTCGGCGAGAAAGTCCTGCTTGTACATCGCGAAGAACGGGACGAGGATCGCCACGATCGTCCCGCCGACGAACCCCTCCCAGGTCTTCCCGGGCGAGGTGCGCGGCGCGAGCTTGTGACGGCCGAAGAGCCTCCCTGTGAAGTAGGCGGCCGTGTCGGAGGCAAAGACGGCCAGCACGACGGTCAGCGTGGCGAGCTGCGCATGGACGGGTATGTCCCTCAACAGGATCAGGTGTCCGAGGCCGAGCCCGATCCAGCCGGCGCCGAGAATGGTCGTGCCGACCGAGACGGTCGTCGGCGGAGTCGTGTCGGCGACGCCTTTGAGCAGGAAGGCGAAGGCGAGGGTCGCCATGAACCCGGCCATCATCCAGGTGAGCCCGCCGAGCTGGGCGCCTAGCAGCGCGAGCAGCGTCCCGGCGAATCCGGCGAGCACGACCGGCCGCAGGTTGCGCGTCATCGTGTACAGCTCGTGCAGGGCGATGAAGCCGGCGACCACGACGAGAGCGAACACCCACCAGCCCCCGAGCCAGAGCAGGCCGATCACCGCCGGCAGGCCCGCCGCCGCGACCAGGATCCTGGACCAGAAGGAACTCATCGGGGCCCGGCGCCCGGTGGCACGCATGGCGCTCACCGACCGCCGAAGCGGCGGCGGCGGCGCGAGTACTCGTGAAGCGCCGCGTGCAGGTCGCTCTCGTCGAAGTCCGGCCACAGGCGGTCGACGAAGACGAGCTCCGAGTAGGCGAGCTGCCACAGGAGGAAGTTCGAGATCCGCTGCTCGCCGGAGGTCCTGATCAGAAGGTCAGGCTCGAGCAGCTCCGGATCGGCCAGGGCGGCCGCGAACGCATCCTCGTCCACGTCCTCGGCCCTCACGCCCGCCTCGATCAGGCGCCGTGTGGCCTCGACGAGCTCCGCGCGCCCGCCGTAGTCGAAGGCGATCCAGAGGTCGATGCGGTCGTTGGCGGCCGTCTCGTCTTCCATTGCGGCCATCCGCGCCTGCAGCAGGTCCGGCGCGCGATCGCGCCGGCCGATGAAGCGCGTCCTCACACCCTGTGCCGCGAGATCGGGAAGCTCGCGCTCGATCGTCTCCTCGAAGATCTCCATCAGCGCCTCGACCTCCGCCGAGGGCCGCGTCCAGTTCTCGGTGGAGAACGCGTAGACGATCAGCGACTCGACCCCGAGGTCGATCGAAGCCTCGACCGTCCGGCGCAGTGCCCTGGTGCCCGCCCGGTGCCCTTCCGTCACGGGCAGGCCACGGGTCTCGGCCCAGCGGCCGTTGCCGTCCATGATGATCGCGATCGAACGCGGGATCTCGGGAAGGTCCCGCTCGGCAGCGGGCTCAGCGAGGGAAACGCGCTCGTGCACAGTGCCAGCCCCGTTCTCCGGAACGGCGCTCAGACCTCCATGATCTCTTGCTCTTTGTGCTGCAGCAGCTCGTCGATGGAGCTCGTGTGGCCGTCGGTCAGCTTCTGCACCTGCTCTTCGGCCCGGCGCTCCTCATCCTCACCGACGTCCCCCTTGGTGGAGAGCTCCTTGAGATGGTGGATCGCGTCGCGGCGAATGTTGCGCACGGCGACGCGGCCTTCCTCGGCGATGTGCCGCACGACCTTGACCAGCTCCTTGCGCCGCTCCTCCGTCAGCTGGGGGATCGGGAGGCGGATCATCTTGCCGTCGTTCGAAGGCGTGAGCCCGAGATCGGACTCCTGGATCGCGCGCTCGATCGCCTTGACCGAGCCCGGGTCGAACGGCTGGATGGTCAGCATGCGCGGTTCCGGAACGTTGATCGTGGCGAGCTGGCGCAGCGGAGTCGGCTGCCCGTAGTAGTCGACGTTCACGCGGTCGAGCAGAGCGGCGGACGCGCGGCCGGTTCGCACCGTGTTGAGCTCGTGGCGCGCGGCCTCCACCGACTTGTCCATGCGTGAGGAGGCATTCGCGAGGAAGTCTTCGATCGGCGTCATCGACTCTGCTTCCGGGTCGAGATGATCGTGCCGATCCGCTCCCCGGCGAGGACGCGCCGTATGTTCCCCTCGGCCTGCTCGAAGACGTGGATGGGCAGATCGTTCTCCATGCACAGCGAGAGCGCGGTCGTGTCCATCACCTTCAGACCGCGCTCGATCACCTCGAGGTGAGTCAGCGCGGGCAGGAACCGGGCGTCCGGATCGAGCTTCGGATCGCCGTCGTAGACGCCCTCCACGCCGTGCTTCGCCATCAGGATCGCGTCGGCGTTGATCTCGAGCGCGCGAAGCGCTCCCGCCGTGTCGCTCGAGAAGAACGGGTTGCCGGTCCCCGCGGCGAAGATGACGACCCGGCCCTTCTCGAGGTGGCGGATTGCTCGTCGCCGGATGTACGGCTCCGCTACCTCGGAGACGGCCAGCGCCGAGAGGACCCGCGTCTGGGCCCCGCGACGCTCGAGCGCGTCCTGGAGCACTAGCGAGTTGAGAACGATCGCCAGCATGCCCGCGTAGTCCGCGGTCGCGCGGTCCATCCCCTCGGCCGCCGCGGCCATCCCTCGCCAGATGTTCCCTCCGCCCGTGACGATCGCGATCTCGAGCCCCGACTCCTGGACCTCGACGATCTCGCCTGCGATCGACTCGATCCGTTCCGGGTCGAGCCCGAACTCGCGCTCGCCCATGAGCGCCTCGCCGGAGAGCTTGAGCAGGACGCGGCGGAACAGTGGCCGTGCCTGGTCCTCGGCCTGGGCCTCCTCTGGCTGGACGGCGGTCACCCGGCGAGCGCGAAGCGCTCGAACTCGAGCACCTCCGCCCCCTCCTCCTCGAGCGCCTGACCGACGGTCTTTGCCGCGTCGTGGATCCACGGCTGCTCGGCGAGCACCTGGGCGGCGAAGAAGCGCTTGTTCAGCATGCCTTCGACGATTTTCTCACGTGCCTGCTCCGGCTTGCCCTGCACCTCGTCCGAGCTCGCATAGATCTCGCGCTCCGAGGTGACGACCTCCTCCGGAACGTGTTCCCGCCCGATCCACCGGGGGGCGGATGCAGCGATGTGCATCGCGATCTTGCGCGGAAGCTCCAACGGGCCGCCGCGGACCTGCACGAGCACGCCCAGCTTGTTGGCCGGGGGATGGACGTAGGCTCCGATGCGTCCACCGTCAACCGCCTCGAAGCGCGCAGTGCCCGAGACGACGACGTTCTCACCGAGCTTGCCCGCAAGCGTGACGCGTTCGTCCTCCAGGCTCGCCTCTGCCCCAGGCCCGTCAGCCTCGACCGCCTCCAGCACCTTCTTCGCGAATTCGAGGAACTCCTCGTTGTTCGAGACGGGCTCGGTCTCGCTCCCGACCGCGACCATGGTCCCGCGCTTTTCGTCGTCGGCGATGCGATAGCCGACCTTGCCCTCGGGTGTCTCGCGACCTGCCCGCTTCCCGGCGCTGGCGGCTCCCCATTTTCGCAGGAGCTCGACGGCCTTCTCCATGTCGCCGTTCGTCTCCGTCAGGGCGCGCTTGCAGTCCATCATCCCCGCGCCCGTGCTGTCACGGAGCTCCCTGACGAGCTTCGCGGAGATCTCGGTCACTGCGTCGCCTCGACCTTCTCCTCGTGCTGGCCGAGCTGCTCGAACTCGGGAGCTTCCTCGGCCGGCTCTTCCTCGGCCGCGGGCTTCGCCGCCTCCGCAGCCGGCTCTTCTGCTGCCTCCGGCTTCGCCGCGTCCTCGGCCGGGGCTGGAGCGAAGTCGGCCGGCGAGGCCTTGTTCAGCCCCTCCTCGATTGCGTCCACGATCGCCCGCGTAATGAGATCGCACGAGCGGATCGCGTCGTCGTTGCCGGGGATGGGGTAATCGGCGTCGTCCGGGTCGCAGTTCGTGTCCACGAGAGCGACGATCGGAAGACCGAGCCGCCGCGCCTCGCGCACGGCGAGCTGCTCCTTGCGCAGGTCGATGACGAAGACCGCGTCGGGCTGGCGCTTCATGTCCGCCACTCCGCCGAGGTTGGCCTCGAGCTTCTGCAGCTCGGACTCCATCGTGATCCGCTCCTTGGCGGGAAGGAGCGCAAGCTGCCCGTCCTCCTTGAGCCGGCGCAGGTCGTGCAGGCGCTCGATCCGCTCCGAGATCGTCTTCCAGTTGGTCAGCAG
>JACDER010000265.1 GCA_013816275.1 Actinomycetota bacterium
CTCGGAGAAGAGGCGGACGCGAAGCTCCTGATTGGCGACGCCGCCCTGCAGTCCGCATTCGAGGATCCCACGCCCCACTACGACCTGGGGCGTCTCTGGCTCGAGCGGACCGGACTGCCGATGGTCTTCGCGGTCTGGGCCGCGCCCGAGCCGGCTCCGGCAGGTCTCCAGGAGCTCGAGGCGGCGCTCGTCGCCTCTGTGCGGCTCGCGCGTGCGGAGCCCGAACAGCTCGCGTTCGAGTCGAGCGAGCGCTACGCCTACCCGCCCGGCTTCCTCGCGCGGTACTTCGAGAAGCTCCACTACTCGTTCGGCCCGCGCGAGCGCGCCGGCCTGATGACGTTCCTCGAGCTGGCACGTGACGCCGGCGAGCTCGACGAAGTGCCCGAATTGCGGTTCATCACTACCGTCCACGCTTCCGTGTGAGGCCGAAGAAGGGAGAGGGCATGTCCGTCATCGTCACTTTCTGGCGCGTGCTCGACACGCCCGACAAGGTGGGCTGGGGCGCCTGAGCGATTGCGGGCGCAGCCTTCGACGGCCGCGCCCGCGTCCGCCCGACGAGCTCAGTCCTTTCTGAGCGCGTCCTTGACCTTGTCGCCGACCTTGTCGACGGCCTCGTGCGCCTTACCCTCGGCGCGGTCAGTCTTCCCTTCGCGCTTGAGGTCGCGGTCGCCGGTCAGGTCGCCGGCGGCTTCCTTGATGCGGCCCTTCGCTTCGTCTTTGTTCATGCCGTTGCCTCCTCGTTCGTTTCCGGGGGTGTTCCCCGAACTCGACCGCGGCAAACGGTCGCTATGCCTTTCGGCGCCGCTCCATCAGCGCGGCCGGGCTCAGCCGCTTCGTATCCGGCTTCAGCTCGATTCCGGCCTCAGCGAGTACCCGCGCGACGAGCGGCCGCTTGTTGCCCGCGACGTACGAGTCCTTGCCCGAGTGGATTCGCTTCCACTCGGCATATTCGCGTCGTAGTTCAGGATCGGCGCGCAGCGCGTCGCGGAAGGCGAGCCGCTCGCGCCACAGGTCGCTGCCGGGCTCCGTCAGGTGGAGGTGGTACCCGGGCTTCCCGAATCGGTGTGCCTCGGGCCGATGGTCCGAGTACGTGTAGCCGATTCCCGCCAGTGGTCGGAACGCCTCGCGGGCCTCTTCGAGCGAGCCGACTCCGGCCAGCATGTCGATGATCGGCTTCGCGGCCAGACCCGGCACCGAGGTCGAGCCGATGTGGTGGATGCCGCCTTCCAGCCACGGCTCCAGGACGTTCTCCAGCAGCGCCCGCTCGCGCTCGAACCGGCTAGGCCACGCCGGGTCGTACGGGAGGGCGACGGCTATGAGCCGACGACCTCCGCGGGCCGCTCGGCGCGCCGGTACTCGACCGTGTAGCCGAGCGAGCGCGGGATCGCGAGCAGCCCCTCCAGGTCGAGGTCGATCCGCGCGCCGGCCTTCTGCGTCACCTCGTCCTCGATCGGCAGGTCGAAGTCGTCGGCGCCGAAATCGAGCGCCCGGAATGCCTCCTCGTTCTGGGTGAGGACGGAGGTCCGGATGTGCTTCACGTTGTCCAGGAAGATCCGCGAGAGGGCGATGTGCCGCTGGTACTCGTGCCCCGAGATCTCCCGGCCGCCGAAGGCTGTCCCGTAGGGCTTGTACGTCCAGCACAGGAAGGAGAAGAGCCCGCGGGTCTCATCCTGGAAGTCGCGTGTCCGCTGCAGGTGCTCGAGCCGCTCGTCGAGCGTCTCGTCGAAGCCGATCACCATCGTCGCGGTTGTTCGCATCCCGCTCTCGACGATCGCCCGCTGGGCGTCGAAGTAGTCGCGGACGGTGTACTTCCACTTGGCGTGCCGCGCGCGGAAGTCCTCGGTCAGAATCTCGCTCCCGCCGCCGGTCACCCAGTGCACGCCGGCGTCGCGCAGCCGGGCGGCCGCGTCGGCGTACGAGAGCCCGGCGCGGTCGGCGAGGAAGACGAACTCGGCGACCGTCAGCGCGTAGAACTCGATGCGGTCGCCGTACCGCTCGCGGACGGAGGCGAACAGGTCGCAGTAGTAGTCGAGCGGCAGCTTCGGGTTGAAGCCGCCGTTGAAGGCGACGAGGTCACCGCCGACCTCGAGGAGGTCGTCGATCTTGGCGAAGACATCCTCCCGTGACAGCACGTAGCCGCCGTTCTGGTTGGGCAGCACGTAGAACGCGCAGTAGTCGCACTGGGCGACGCAGACGTTCGTGTAGTTGATGATCCGCATCACCATGTAGGTCGCCCGGTCGGGGTCGTGATAGCGGCCGCGGACCTCCTGAGCGAGCCGCATCAGCTCCTCGTCGTCGGCGTGGAGCCAGAGCTCTCGCGCCTCGTCGACCGAGACGCGGGTCACAGGACGTCCATGAACGAGCTGACGGAGAAGACTGCGCGCCCCGTCCCCGCCTCGCCGTAACCGGGCGGTGGATCCAGGCCGTGCCGGTGAAGCGCCTCGCGGTACGCCCCGAGCAGCCGGACGTGGTACTCGAGCGGCGCGCCGCCGGGGTTGTCGCGCCCGAGCGGGGTCGTCGGTTCCGGGCACCAGGTGGTGAACCGGGGCGTGATCCCACGGCTCATGAAGTGGTCGAGGCCCTCGGTCGTGCTCTCGATTGCCACGTCGATCGACTCGAAGCCGAACGGCCGGGCCATTTCGACCCCGGCGACGAAGTTCGGGATGACGTTGCGGGGCCCGAAGACATCAGCCGCGTCGAAGATCCGCCGGTGCCACTCCTCGCGGCCGACATAGCGCTCCTTGCCGGGGCAGATGATCGAGAAGAGGCGCTTGTCCCAGACCTCGTAGTTCGGGTGATAGATCGCGATCCCGTAGTCCTTGTAGCGCTGCACCGCATTTTTCGGCAGCGCCTGGGCGACCACCTTGCCGATCCAGCGCCCGGGGA
>JACDER010000046.1 GCA_013816275.1 Actinomycetota bacterium
CGGACGTCACCAACGCTGCCGCGGTCGAGGCATTGATCGCACAGGTCGTCGAGCGATTCGGCAGTCTCGACGTGCTCGTCAACAACGCCGGGATCGAGAAATCGCAGCCGCTGCTCGAGGTCGACGAAGCGAGCTGGGACCGCACGCTTGCAGTCGACCTGAAGGGGCCGTTTCTCTGCTTGCAGGCAGCGGCGCGCAGGATGAAGGAGAGCGGCGGCGGCTCGATCGTGAACATCTCCTCGATCCACGAGGACTTCCCCTTTCCGAGCTTCACGCCCTACGCGGCGGCGAAGGGCGGGCTACGCATGCTGATGCGAAACGCAGCGCTCGAGCTCGCGCCTCTCGGAATCAGGGTCAACAACATCGCGCCCGGCGCGATCGCGACGCCGATCAACGCGGCCACACTGGCGGATCCCGCGAAGGTTCAACGGCTGCAGGAGATCGTGCCCCTGCAGCGGATGGGAACCCCCGAAGAGGTGGCCGAGGTCGCGCTCTTTCTCGCCTCGGGCCGGTCGTCGTACGTGACCGGCTCGACCTACTTCGTCGACGGCGGAATCGTCAGGCACGCGGAGCCGCTCTGACGTGCGCCGTGTCGGCTCGCAGCCTTGGCGCTTGCACGATGCAGCGCACGCGAGGCCAGGGGCGTTCCGCTACCGCTATCTATCCTGGAGGTACACCATGTCCGAGAACCCACCCCACGAGGATGGCATCGATCTCGATGAGCCTCGTAGCGTTGACCCTAAGTACCGTTCGTTCGATCCTCCCGAGCATCCGTCGCTGCGTGACCCGAAGACCAACCCGCGCGGCGTCCGCCACATCGACGAGACGGCCCAGGATCGGATGCCGGTCACGGACCGTCCGCGCTACCGGGCCGCACAGAGCCGCCGCGCCGCCATGATCGCCGCGGCGAAGCGGCGCCTACGAGGGTTGGCCGGACGCCGGAACGTCCCGCCTCCCAGCGAGCCTCAGTCTTAGTGGTGCCGGTCGAGGAGCGGCGCGTCGCTGCCGGTGTGGTCGTCGTCGGCACGGGCGCGGCCGGTCTGCGCGCCGCGATCGAGCTCGCGGAGAGCGGCGTGCAGGTGCTCTGTGTCGGCAAGCGGCGGCGCGACGACGCGCACACGGTGCTCGCTTCCGGAGGGATCAACGCGGCGCTCGGCACGATGGACCCGGAGGACAGCTGGGAGCAGCACGCCGCCGACACGCTGCGGGAGGGCTACTGGCTGGGCGATCCGCGCAGCGTGGAGCTCCTCTGCCGCGAGGCGCCGGCCGCGATCGACGACCTGGTCCGCTGGGGAGCCCAGCTCGCGCGTGAGGAGGACGGCCGGCTTTCGCAGCGCTTCTTCGGCGCTCACCGGTTCAGGCGAACCTGCTTCGCGGGTGACTACACCGGCCGGGAGATTCAGCGCACGCTCGTGCGCCGGGCCGCGGAGCTCGGTGTGGTGGTGCGCGACGACGTCTACGTCACGCGCCTGCTCGTTCACGACGGGCGCACGTTTGGGTGTTACGGGTTCGGCGTCGACGACGGCAGCCGCTGGGTGTTCGTCGCCGACGCCGTGATCCTCGCGGCGGGCGGGCACACGCGGATCTGGCGTCGTTCGTCGTCGCGGCGCGACGAGAACACCGGCGACGCGATGCGGCTGGCAGCCGATGCCGGCTGCCGGCTGCGCGACATGGAGCTCGTCCAGTTTCACCCGACGGGGATGGTCTTTCCCGAGGAGTCGGCCGGGACGCTCGTGACCGAAGCGGTGCGCGGCGAAGGCGGGATCCTGCGCAACGCGGCGGGGGAGCGCTTCATGGAGCGCTACGACCCCGACCGGCTCGAGCTCTCGACCCGCGATCGCGTCGCTCTGGCCATCTACACCGAGATCGTCGAAGGACGCGGTACGGAGCATGGCGGCGTGCTGCTCGACGTTTCCCAGCTCGGCCGCGACACGGTGCTCAGCCGCCTGCCGCGCATGTACCGGCAGTTCGTCGACCTGGCCATGCTCGACATCACCCGGGCGCCGATGGAGGTCGCGCCGACGGCGCACTACTCCATGGGCGGCGTCCGTGTCGAGCCCGAGACGCACCTGACCGACGTCGAAGGACTGTACGCGGTCGGGGAATGCGCAACCGGCGTGCATGGCGCCAACCGCCTGGGCGGCAACTCACTTGCCGAGTGCCTTGTCTTCGGCCGGATCGTCGGCAGCGAGGCCGCGCGCTGGTCGGCGGCACTCGACATTCAGGTACGCGACCGCGCCGCTATCGCCGCCGCGGCCGAAGAGGTCGACGAGCTGCTCGGTCGTCGCGGCGACGAGTTCGCGCGCCCGCTTCAGCGGGCCGTGCGCGACCTCATGTCGGAGTGCTGCGGTGTCGTCCGCTCCGAGGACGGCCTGGAAGAAGGAGTTGCGCGGCTCGACAAGGTCAGCGGGCGAGCCCGGGCGATGGAGGTGCGCCCGGACCTCGCCGGCTACGCCGACCTCGCGCACGCCTTCGACCTGCAAGGCTCGCTGCTCGCCGCGCGGGCGACGCTCGAATGCGCGCTGGAACGGCGCGAGAGCCGCGGCGCGCACACGCGACTCGACTACCCCGACCAGGATCCACGGCTGCGGATCAACCTCGTCTGGGACCGCGACGGAGGCATCACCCACGAGCGGCCACGTGAACCGTCGGCCGCAGTCGTAGCGCTCGCCGTCGGACCGGAAATCGACACGGCCGGACGCTTCCTAGAATGAGCAAGATGAGAACCTTCTGGAATCGTCTCGTGGCGCGCCGCAAGGCGGACGGTACGGAACGCAGAGACGAATATGAGCGGAGGAGCCCGCGGAGCGCCGTTTCGTCGACGAGAGCGTCGAAGACCGGACGGCGGACGCCGCCGCCGAGGAGTGGCTCGGCGGCAGCGATCCGCAGCGGCTGCTCGACAACGAAGGTTCTCCACGCGAGTGAGGAGGAGCCGATGCCGCGCCGTCTGCTCGTCGTGATCACGACCGAAGTCGCAGACGGTGTGCTGCGCGACCTGGTGCGCAGGCGTGTCGGCGATGACGCCGAGATGCTTGTGGTTGCACCCGCATCCGATATCTCGCGGCTCGACTGGCTGACGAACGCCGAGGACGATTCCCGGACCGACGCAGCCTCGCTTGCCTAGAACGGCAGAAGCCACCCCCACCCGATGACGTCGAGGCTCGCGTGGGTAGCTCCGACGCGCTCGAAGCCATCGAAGGATGCCTCCGTACGTTCGCCGCCGACGAGATCCTCGTCATCGCCGATCCCGACGATCAAGCCCGGCTGGCTGGAAGAAGGCAGCGGCGCGGCAGCTCAAGCGCGCTTCAGCCTTCCGGTCACGCTCCTCACGGTCGCAGAGGACGGATCGCTCGCGGAACGCACCGGCTAACGCTAACAGCGGCCGAACTACCCCGGTGGGCGGGGCCCGACGGTAAGACCTCGGGCCGAGAGGACGCTTAAGAGGTGGAAGGGCGCCTCGTGGACGCGGAGGACTCAATGCGCGATGTAACAGCTGACGAACTGCAGGAGGAACTTCGAGACTTGTTGTGTCTGGCCGTCGTCGGTGACCATGTTCGCTGGGTGGCAACAGGCGAGGAGGCAGCCGAGCTCGCCGAATGGCTGGTCGACGCCACAGCGCGCTGGCGCTCCTGGGCCGACGAGATGGCGAAGCACCTGGTGGCGCTCGGTGTTGCGCCGGACGGACGGGTGCGCTCGCTGGCGAAGGACATTCCGTTGAACTGGGTTCCCGACGGGTGGCTGCCCGTTGACGAGGCACGCCGGCTTCTCGCCGATCGCCTCCGCGCTGTGGCTGGATCGGCCAACTATCGCCGTTCGCAAGCCAGCGACCCAGACATCGTGCGGATGTTCGACGCCGTCTGCTCGGGCTTGGAGGCGCAGACGCGCGCGCAAACGACCTGACGTTGGTCTACGCGGCGGCGCGCAGGGCGTCGATGACCTCGCGAGCCGCCACGACCGCCCCGCCGACGCAGTAGTCGGCAGCACCGTAGGTGAGGTAGATCGTGCCGTCGGGCTGCGCGACGGCGCCCTGGACGAAGATGATGTTGTCGATATCGCCGAAGCATTCCCAGCCGAGCTGCGGACGCATGATCGGGTCGGGCAGGAGCGACCTGACCCGGCCCGTGTCGGCGTCGAGCAGCGCGACCTTGGTTGCGTAGTGGCCGTCGCTTTCCCGCTCGTGGAAGAAGAGCAGCAGGCCGTCCTCGCTCTCGAGCGGCGGTGCCCCTCCGCCGACCCCGAGCGCGCCTTCCGCGGGCGCGATGATCGTGTGCGCCGCGAGGTCGGCCAGGTGCGCGTCCCAGTAGCCCGCGGGTGGGTTCCAGAGCTGATCGAGGTCGTCGAAGATCGCGAGCTGGATGTTCGGGTGAATCCGGTGGATCAGGCCCCGACGCGGCCGTCGCGCAGGTTGAAGATCACCGCATCCTTGTCCTGGGTATCAACGACATCTGCCGCGAGTTGCCGGTGGCTGCAAGGCCGCCGGGGCGCGCGATCAAGACGCGAGCGAACTTCGCGGTCTGACCTGTCGCGTTCCGTCGGCGTTCTCTGCGGCCGCTCTTACTCCTCGTCCCGGGACCACTGCGTCTGCGGGCGCGGCACAGGCTCGCCGTCGAGCTCGATATCGACGCGCTCGTTGTAGAAGCAGAGCAGGTCGCGCACCGGCTGCGCGTCGTGCTGCGGCTGCGGATATGACCAGACGAGGTCGTCGACGATGCGGTCGCCGATTCTCACCGACCAGTGTGTCGCCGACCCCTTGTACGCGCAGCGCGTTTTCGTGCTGCTCGGAACGAGCAGCTCCGTGCGCACGTCCGGCGCGGGGATGTAGTGGCGCGGCGGCAGCGCGGTCTCGAACAGGATCCGCGACCGCCGCGTGTCGGCGAGTACGACGCCGTCGCGCGAGACACGGACGTGCCGCGACGACTTGTGGACGTCGATGCGGCTGTACGGGTCGCGTGGGTGCCCGAAGAGCTGCTCGTCCTCGGCGAACCACTCGTCCATCGCGTCCCATTCGAGCGCGACGTGGCCGGCCAGGAGCGGCTCCGACCAGCTCCACACCGCGTCCGAGGAGACGCGATCACCGACGCGCAGGGACCAGTACGTCGCCGTGCCCTTGATCGCCGACGACTCGTTGCGCTCGGACGGCTCGAGCAGCTCCCGCCGAACGTCCTGCTCGGGGAAGTAGTAGACGGGCAGGCGCCCCGACTCGTGCAGCAGCTTCACGCGGTTGCTGTCGACGACGGTCTGCTTGGCGAAGATGGCGCGGATCCGGCGCGGGTTGTCTTCGAAGTAGAGCAGCCCGCCGGGAGCCTCGATCGAGGTATTGAAGCGGCCGGCCGGGCGTTCGCCGAGCGGGCCAGACCCGATAGTCAACGACATCGCTCCTCCTTCTTGTCGCTTGGCGAAGTCTGCGAACGAGCCGCAGTCAGAACGTGATCACCGAGTAGCCGTCGGATGCTTGGGTGGCTTTCGTACTCGTCAAGCAGCGCGATTCCTGCGCGCTCGACGTCTTCGGTCACGCCGTATGCGGAAGCGCAGTAGCTGCACGCGCCGGCGATGATGTCTCGTACCGCTGCGAAGGCGGAGTAGTACTTGTGGCCGGAATCGAGGAGCTCGCGAATCCACTGTGTTCCCGCGCCGTCGAACGCAGCACGACCTCGTCGCCGGACTCCTTGAATTCGCGCGCGGTGACAAGAGCGTTGGCCGATATCCTCTTCGCGCATGATCTGCGCGCCTTCACGACCGACTCCGACGGATCGATCGCCAGTGGGTTCTCCGTCATCGCTTCACGAACGATTCGTTCCATGGTGTGCCTCCTCTTTGCCTATCCAGCCTGGCATTCCCCGGCGGCATGACCCGGAAACGGCGGTTTTCGCGTGCTCGTTCTGGGTATTCCGTGAGATGTGTCGATGGTGGAGCCGATTCGCATCGAGGTCGCCGGACGCGGCGAGCGCCGCGTACCTGATGCAGGAGCTATTCCGGTCTTTTCCGGCGCAGCTGATCCAGATGACGGGGGTCCGTGGGAAGTCGTCGTCCGGACGGGCGAGGATCCGTCGGGCCGACTCAACGAGCTGCTCGCAGTTGTCCAGCGCTTGGTCGATTCGGGCGATACCAATGCCGCGACGATCAGGTTCGTCGATCGGAAGCACACGATGGGCCCCGCATTCGCCGACCGCCCGCTGACGCGTGAAACGCGGCGGGCGGCTATGCCGCGTTGCGCAGAGCATCCACTTCGCGTCTGACCGCGAGCTGGTCGAGCGCCTCGGACTCGATCCGCCGCACGCGTTCTGGCGACAGTCCGAGCCGGCGAGCGACCGCCGTCAGCGTCTGCGGCTCGTCATGGCCGATCCCGTATCGGAGCTCGAGCACCTCTCGTTCGAGGTCGGATAACTCGGCGAGAGCTCGGCGAACGGTCTCTGAGCGGAGACTGAGCTCGAGCGCCTCGCCGGCCGGTGGCTCATCGGCGGCGAACAGATCGCCGAATCGGGCACCGTTCTCCTCTCCGACGGGACGATCGAGGCTTGTGACCGCACGTGCCGCGCTGCGCACCCGCTCGAGGTGGGCCGGGCTCAGCCTCGCCGCCTCGGCGATCTCGTCCTCGGTCGGCTGCCGGTCGAGCGTCTGCCGGAGTTCGCGCTCGACTCGGGCGACCTTCAACTCGTGTTGAAAGACATCGGCCGGAAGCTGGATTGTTCGCGCCCTGCTCTGCAGCCCACGCTGGACCACTTGCCGTATCCACCACGTCGCATAGATAGGTGGAGAACTTGAAACCGCGTCGCCAATCGAACTTCTCCACGGCCCGGATCAGCCCGATCGTTCCCTCCTGGATCAGGTCGAGCAGCGAGAGATCGTGACCCTGGTAGCGCTTGGCGATCGAGACGACCAGGCGGAGATTGGAGTTGATCATCCGCTCTTTGGCAGCCGTGTCGCCGCGTTCGATCCACCAGCTCGACTTCCTCCCGTGCGGTCAGGAGCGGGTAGCGACCCGCCTCGTTGAGGAAGAGTTGGAGCGCATCGGTCGTCGCGGCCGCCAGATCGCCGTTGACGTAGGTTGAATCCGGCACCCGGTCGAGCCCGCAGTCGTCGCGAACCTCGATGCCACGCTCGTCCAGCTCGTGGAGAACCGCCTCCAGCTCGTTCTTCTCGAGCTCGAGCGTCTGCGCGAGCTTGTCTATCTCGGAGAGCTCGACGTAGCCTTCGTCCGCGCCGCGCTCGACGAGCGCCGCGATTGCGTCCCGTTCATGCTTGGATCAGCGGCTTCTGCTCTCGGCCTCGTCGAGCGCGGCGAAGCCCTTGCCGCTTGCCTCGCGCGTGAGCGGGGCGTCGGCGTCTGCATGGCCGAATTCGTCTGCGTAACGGTTCCAGAGCTCCTTCGCGGCGTCGTCGTCTGGTCGCTCGCGCAGCCATCTCCTCAGGTGCTCGAACGCACTCTTCCGCTGCGTCGGTGTCAACTCGCTGCTCCCGAGGTCGCTGCGAATGTCGTCCAGCTTCATCGATCCGCCGCTCCAGCCGGTTGTCGTCATCCTCGGCTCCTTTCGATTCGATCCTGCCACGGTTCCATTTCCTTGCACCAGGTGTTGAGGAACACGCTGGAGCGAATGACGCTGGCCGTCGAGTGTGATCGTCGTAGTGGTCACGCCCTCGTCGATGAGCCACTGGCGTACCGCCGTGAGCACTCGGGGGACCGCGTCGCGGCCCGCGCGAGCATCGAGCGGAACGCGCACCTCCCAGCCCTCAGCGAGCGCAACCGTCTCCGCGTTTCGATGGTCCGAGGCGCTGCACGAGCATGAAGGCCCGCAGTGCATCGGGGGCTTCGATCCGGATCGGCTCAGCCATGCGCACCGATTGCAGCATTCTCCCAGAAGCTCGCTCGAGTCGGTGTTCGTCTCTCGTCCCTTGCGGATGAACGGTTGTTCTTGACAGCAATCCGGGGCTGTGAGAGGTTGATCCGGCTGAGTCCTGTCGGCCTTCGGGTCAACAGGGCTCAGCTTCTTTTTTTGTCCTCGAAGGGGCATGGCTGCGGCGAGCCGGAGCGCGGTTGTTCTTCGAGATCGCTTCCCGGCGGTTCCACCCGTTCCGCGATCCCGAAACGGTCATGCGCGGCCAAGGTGGCGCGTGAACCAGTCGCTGGCGAGCCGGGCGACGTCGTCGAGCGCGCCGGGCTCCTCGAACAGGTGCGTCGCGCCGGGAACGATCGCGAGTCCCTTCTCCGTGTCGAGTCGGGCGAGCGCGGCCTCGTTCAGCTCGAGCACTTGCGGATCCTGCTCGCCGACGACGAGCAGGGTGGGCGCGCGCACGTGCTCGAGCGCTTCTCCGGCCAGATCCGGCCGTCCGCCGCGCGAGACGACGACGGCCGTGTCGGGACGCTCGGCGGCGGCGATCAGCGCCGCCGCGGCACCGG
>JACDER010000266.1 GCA_013816275.1 Actinomycetota bacterium
GATCTGGCCGGTGCTGCCGGCCGAGAAGAGCTCGCAGTAGCTGGCGATGCGGCCGTCGGCGCGCGCGCCGAAGTAACGGACGTCGACGGCGATTCGGCGGCGGTGCTGCGCCGCGACAAGCTGCCGAACCTCCTCTTCGTCCTGGACCTCCGGGCTCGACCTCATGCCTTCTGCCCAGATGGGCTCCAGCTCGGACCAGTGGATCTCCTCGACCGCTGAGGTGTCGATGGCCGGAGTTGGCTCGGCGTGCGGCATCACGACCAGCTCCTCGACCTTCCAGCCGAGACGGCGAAACTCGGAAGCGAGTTGTGCGCCGAGCTCGTCGTCGATCGACACCTTCCGATGAGCCAGGCCGGCCGCCCAGAAGAGCGGTTCGAGCTCCTCGATCAGCTCGTCCGCGGTCGCCTCTGTCCCGAGCTCGACCGCGAACTGGTTGGCGTAGAACACCCGCGGCAGGCTCGGCGTCAGGAGCGCGCGTCCATTTGGAGCCGGAACGGCCTCCTCGGCCAGGCGCTCGTCGAAGCGCCGCTGGAACTCGACCGCTCGCTTCATCTCCGCTGCAGGATCGAGAACTCGGCGATGTCGCGGCGGAAGAGCAGCGCCACCGTCCAGTCCGCCACGATGCGCAGCTTCCGCGAGAGGAGCGGCACCTGATACAGGTGGTAGCTCCGCGTCAGCCACCAGGCGGCGAAGCCGCGCAGTCGCAGGCCGGGAACCTCGGCGATCCCCTTGTAGCGGCCGAGTGTCGCGACCTGGCCGAGCATGCGGAAACGGTACGGCCGGGGTTCGCCTGTGAGGTTCCGCGCCAGCCGGCGCGCCTGGCGCAGCGCGTGCTGGCTCGTCGGCGGATCGGGGTGGTCGGGAGTCGCTTCGTTCGGGACACGGGCGCCGTCTCCGAGGGCCCAGACGTTCGCCCTCTCCTCGACCCGCAGGAGCGAGTCGACGCGCACCCTGCCTCGGTCGTCCAGCGGCAGGCCGAGCTGCTCGAGCGCCGGTTGCGCGCGCACACCGGCCGTCCAGACGAGCGTATGGGTCTCGATCCGCGACCCGTCCGAGAGCGTGACCGCGTCCGGCATGGCCGACTCGAGCGTGGTCGAGACCCGGATGTCCACTCCGCGGTTGGCGAGCAGCGCTGCGGCGTACTCGCCGAGCCGGCTCGGGATCTCCGGAAGGATCTTGGGAGCCGCGTCCACGAGCATCCAGTGCTGGGGGACGTCACGGAGGGTCGGGTAGTAGCGAAGGGCGTCGCGGACGAGGTCGGAGAGCTCGGCCAGTGCCTCGACGCCCGCGTAACCGGCGCCCACGAACACGAACGTCAGCTCGCGGGCGGCGGCGGCCGGATCGAGCACCGCCGCGGCTGCTTCGAGACGGCGCAGCACGTGATTGCGCAGCCGGATCGCATCCGCGAGGTCGTGGAACCCCAGCCCGTGCTCGGCGAGCCCCGGAATCGGCAGCGTCCGCGACACCGACCCGAGCGCGACTACGAGGTTCTCGTATCCGACCGCATGCGTCCCGGAGTCGGTCTCGACCTCGACCGTCCTCGTCTCCTCGTCCAGTCCGGTCGCGCGGCCGAGCAGCAGCTCCGCGTGCGGGCACATCATCCGCAGGGGGATGACGCAGTGACGCGGTTCGAGCATCCCCGAGGCCGCCTCGGGCAGCATCGGCGAGAAGAGCATGAAGTTCTCGAGGCTGACGATGGTCGCGCCGCGGCTGCCGAGATAGCGCGCGACGTAGGCGCCGCCGAAGCCGCCGCCGAGGATCAGTGTTCCGCCGCGCGCCTGCCGGGTTGGCATGCCCTTACCATCGCAGGCCATGGCCGTACAAGTCGCTGTGGTCGGGAGCGGCGCGGAGCAGGAGGAGGCTGTCGACCTGGCGCTTTCAGAGCTCCTTGACCAGGTCGAGTAGCACCACGTCGAACGAGAACGGCTTCCCGCGCAGCATGATCGTCCCCGCGTGGCGGCGAGGCGGCGTACCGCGCTCGCGGTACCCCAGCTTCTCGTAGAGGGCTCGCGCACCCACGGACTCGACATCAACATCCAGCGCGATCCGGTTGAATCCTCGCGCTCGCGCGCGGTCCTCGGCGGCCGCGGAGAGCAGGCTCGCGATGCTCCGACGCCGGTGCGTCTCGGCGACGAAGACGCCCTGCACCTCCGGCGGGTCTGCGCGCCAGTCGAGATGGAGATGACCGACCGGCGTGCCGTCCTGCCAGGCCACGAGCCACTCGCCGCCCGGCTGGTCGAGCCGGTCGAGGGGGAGATGGCGGTCGACGAGCTCGAGCTCACCGGGCTCCATCGTCCGGATCTCGATCATCCGTGCGCCAGCATCCGCCGCAGAAGCGTCAGCGAGCCCGCCTTGTCGAGCATCTCGTTCAGGTTCCCGCACTTGGGCGACTGGACACACGACGGGCATCCGTGCTCGCAAGGACAGCCGTCGAGTAGCTTCGCAGTGTCCGCCACCCACCCCTCGAAGACCTCGAACCCGCGCTCGGTGATCCCCACACCGCCTGGATGGCCGTCGTAGATGAAGACCGTCGGGCGGCCCGTCTGGAAGTGCAGGTTCGTCGAGAGCCCGCCGATGTCCCACCGGTCGCACATCGCCCAGAGTGGCAGCAAGGCGATCAAAGAGTGCTCGGCCGCGTGGAGCGTTCCGAGCAGCCGCGGCATCGTCTCGAGGCCCTCCAGCATCTCGAGCTCGGGCAAATACCAGATCGCCTCGGTCTCGAAGGTCGTCTCGGGCATGTCGAGCTGGACGAGCTCGATCTGCTTGCCGTCACGGGTCTTCTTCTGGTACGCGACGACCTGCTCGGTGACCGAGACCCGGCCGAAGGAGAGCTCCAGGCCGAGCCGCACTTCGACTCGCGTTGCGGTGTCGATTGCCGTC
>JACDER010000047.1 GCA_013816275.1 Actinomycetota bacterium
GGTCACCACCTCGGTCTCGAGCAGCGCATCCGAGCTCGTCCCGATGTGCCGCGAGCTGAAGCCGAAGCCGCCGCCGAGCGTGAGGCCGCTGACCGCAACCGTCGGGCAGCGCCCGGCGGAGAAGGCAACGCCGTACGGCTGGAGCCCGTCGTAGATGTCCACGTTCTGGGCTCCCGGTTCGACCGTCACGATTCCCGTGGTCCGGTCGACCGACACGCGTCTCAGGTCACTGAAATCGACCAGCAGCCCCGTCGTCGTCGAGTAGCCGGAGTAGCTGTGGCCGCCGGAACGCGCTACGACCGGCACGTCGTGCTCCTGTGCCCAGAGGAGCGACGTACGGACGTCCTCTGCGCCCGAGCACACGGCGATGCCCTGCGGCCGGACGTTCGCGTAGCGGAGGTTGGAAGGGCGGTTGAGCGTCGTGTATTCCGAGCCGCCCGGGCGCACGAGCCGGCCGTGCAGTTCCTTGGCCAGGCGCTCCCAGTCCTTGTCGGTAGGGGCCTTCCGTCCGGTGCCGCCGCAGGCCGTGAGCCACTCGAGCTGCGAGGCGACGGCCGCCGCGGCCGCAACGCGGGCCGATCTGCGGACGAAATCGCGGCGGGTGATCGCAGCCATCGTCGGTCGCGAGCTTACGACTTCCGGGCGTACACTCGTTGCATGAACCTCGAAGAGGGCCTCGCCGAGCTCCACACGCATCTCGGCGGATCGGTCGCCTCCGAGATTCTCTGGACGCTCGCGCACGAGCAGGGAATCGCGCTGCCGGTCAAGGACTACTGGGAGTTCGACCGGCTGGTGACGATCGCCGACCCGCGGCGCGTGGACTCGCTCGACGCCCTCGATCAGATCTACCACTGGACCGAGCTGATCCAGTCCAGCCCGCTCGCGGTGGAGCGCTCGGTGCACACCGCGATCGGCGGTGCGTACCGCTCCCAGCGCATCACGACGCTCGAGCTGCGCTTCAATCCCATGAAGCGAAACCGCGGCGGCGAGCGCGATCTCGACCACATCATCATGGCCGCGTCGCGCGGCCTCGACCGCGCGGCGCTCGAGTATCCGCTCGTCCGCGCCGGCTTGATCCTGATGATGGACCGGACGTTCACGCACGAGCAGAACGAGGTGATCGTCGAGAAGGCGATCCGCTACGCGCCTCGCGGGGTCGTCGGGGTCGACATCGCGGGTCCGCGGCCGGGCGGCGCGCGTTATCCGTATCGCGACCTCGCGCCGCTGGTCGAGGCGGCCCGCTCGGCCGGGCTCGGAGTCACGATCCACGTCGGCGAGGAGGGCGGCGAGCACGGAGTCGCCGAGATCGCCGAGGTGATCGAGGCGCTCGCGCCGGACCGGATCGGACACGGGATTCTCGCCGCCCGGGATCCCGCGCTCTCGGCGGCGCTGGCCGAGCGCGGCATCGTGCTGGAGATCTGCCCCACCTCGAACCTCCTGACGCGGGCCATCGCCGATGAGACGGCGCTACGCGAGACGTTGAGGACCTTCGTCGAGCACGAGGTCCGCTTCACGATTGCGACCGACGGGCCCGAGATGATGCGCACGCACCTGAGAGACGAGTTCGAGCTGCTGCTCCGGATCGGCGCCCTCGATGCAGACGAGCTGGCCGAGGCAAACCGCCGGGGCCACGAGGCGACCTTCATTCGCGAGCGCCCGCTCGTCGCGGCCTAACCCTCAACCTCCCTCAACGGTGCCAGGCATGCTTGAGGGTACTTGAGGGTTTGGCGGCGTCCGATCGTGCGGAGTGAGGCCTCATCACGTTGCCGGGCAGCCTTGGAGCGAGGCCGAGGGCCGGTGGTGCCAGGCACCCTTGAGGGTACTCGAGGGTTAGAGCCGAACATAGCGGCGAAAGCGAGGCGGCAGCTCCGCCGGTTCCGGCTCCTCGAACACACCGTCCGCTCCATTGCACTGCGACGAATGGAGGATGCGCCCCTCGCTTAGCCAGAAGGCGATGTGGCCCTCGTAACAGACGAGATCTCCCGGACGGAGCTCGCTCTCGGCCACCTCCACGCCTGCCGCCTCCTGCTGGTCCGCGTCTCTTGGAACGAGCCGGCCCGTCCTCCGGTAGGCCATGTGCACGAGCCCCGAGCAGTCGATTCCGCGCTCCGTCATCCCGCCCCACTCGTACCTCGTTCCGAGATAGCCGCGTGCGACCTCGACGGGATCGCCGGCCGGCTCCGGCATCCATCCGGGGTCGACCGCACCGCCGAGCGCTTCCTCGCGCACCCAGCCCGGGTAGTCGTAGGCCGTCCGGATCCGCGCCCACCCGTCTCGCCGCTCCTCCACGGTGAGCGGCTCGCCGCGCAACGCCTGTGTCACCTGCTCGGCGTCGTCTCCGGGCTCCGCCCGCACCGGAACGACGTCCTCGCGACAGCTAGTCGGGAGGAGGCTCATACGCCGGAACCATGGTTCCAGGATCGAAGACCGGATCGACCTCGTGCGGCGTGATCTCTCCCGCCTTGATCTGCTCCGCCCAGTGGCAAGCGACCGTGTGGCCCTCTGCGAGCTTCCGCAGCTCCGGGACCTCGTCGCGGCAGCGCGTGGGCTGGATGTAGGGGCAGCGCGTGTGGAAACGGCAGGCAGGCGGCGGGTTGGCCGGGCTCGGCAGGTCACCGGCCAAAAGGATCGGCTGCCGCTTCAGCTCGACCTCCGGATCCGGGATCGGCACCGCGGAGAGCAGCGAGATCGTGTACGGATGGAGCGGGTTCTCGTAGAGCTCGTCGGCCGGCGAGACCTCGACGATCATCCCGAGGTACATGACGGCGATCCGGTCGGAGATGTGGCGGACGACCGCGAGGTCGTGCGCGATGAACAGATAGGTGAGGTCGAACTCGTCCTGGAGCCGCTCCAGGAGGTTGATGATCTGCGCCTGGATCGACACGTCGAGGGCCGAGACCGGCTCGTCGGCGACGATGAAGTCCGGGTTGACGGCCAGGGCACGGGCGAGGCCGATGCGCTGCCGCTGGCCACCTGAGAACTCGTGGGGATAGCGGGACGTCGCATCCGCTGGAAGGCCCACGATCTGGAGGAGCTCGCGCACGCGCCCCGCCGCCTCCCGCCGCGTGGCGAGACCATGGGCGCGAAGCGGCTCGCCCACGATCCGTCCGACGCTGTGCCTCGGGTTCAGTGACGCGAAGGGATCCTGGAAGACCATCTGCATCTGACGGCGCAGGGGCCGGAGCTCACCCTCGCTGAGCGTCGTGATGTCCTGGCCGGCGAACTCGATGCGGCCGCCGGTCGGCTTGTAGAGCCGGAGGATCGCGCGACCGACCGTCGACTTCCCGCACCCGGACTCGCCGACGAGGCCGAGGGTCTCACCGCGCTGAATCTCCATCGTGACGCCGTCCACCGCCTTGATGTCGCCGATGTGCCGGTCGAGCACGAGCCCGCTCTTGATCGGGAACCAGACCCTCAGGTCTTCGAGCTTGACGAGAGAGCCGTTCGAGCTCACGCCGTCGCAGCCTCTCTCGAGCGCGCCCACTCGTCGGCGGGCACCGGGTTGAAGCACGCGACGTAGTGCCCGCGCTCGACCTCGACGAGCGGTGGGACCTCCTGCCGTGAAAGCTCCACCTCGAACCGGCATCGGGGCTGGAAAGGACAGGCGGTCGGCTGCTCCAGCATGTTGCGCGGCTGGCCCTCGATCGGATGGAGCTTGGCCCGCCGCGACGCATCGAGTCGAGGCACGCTCTGGAGGAGGCCGAGAGTGTACGGATGGCGCGGGCGGGCGAAGAGCTGCGCGGCCGTCCCGGTCTCCACGAACAACCCGGAATACATGACGTTCACGCGCTCGCACATCCCCGCGACCACGCCGAGGTCGTGCGTGATCATGATCAGCGCGGCGTCCTCCTCGGCGACGAGCTCGCGCAGCAGGTCGAGGATCTGCGCCTGGATGGTCACGTCGAGCGCCGTGGTCGGCTCGTCCGCGATCAGGAGCTTCGGCTTGCACGCGAGCGCCATCGCGATCATCGCCCGCTGGCGCATCCCGCCCGAGAACTGGTGCGGGTAATCGCCGAGCCGCTTGCTCGCACTCGGGATCCCGACGCGGTCGAGCAGCTCGGCCGCGCGCGCTTCACCCTCCTTGCGCTTCATCCCGAAGTGCGCCTTGAGCTCTTCCCGGATCTGTTTGCCGATCGTCAGCACCGGGTTCAGGCTCGTCATCGGGTCCTGGAAGATCATCGCGATCTCCTTGCCGCGGATCCGGCGCAGGCGGCGGTCGGAGAGGTGGAGGAGGTCGCGGCCCTCGAACATCGCCGTGCCGGTCGGGATGCGACCCGCGCGCGGCAGGATGCCCAGGATCGCGAGCGCGGTCACGCTCTTTCCGCAGCCGGACTCGCCGACGATCCCGAGCGTCTCGCCGGGCGCTATGTCGAAGGAGATGCCGTTGACCGCGTAGACGGTTCCGCGGCTCGTCCAGAACTGGACGCGGAGATCCTCGACGGCGAGGAGCGGCTCGCGGCTCATGCTCGTCCTCGGAGCTTGGGATCGAGAGCTTCGCGCATACCGTCGCCGATCAGGTTGAACCCGAGGACGGAGATGACGATCGCGATGCCGGGGAAGACGGCGAGTAGCGGCTGCGAGGAGAGGTAGTCCTGCGCGTCGGCGAGCATGTTCCCCCACTCGGGCGTGGACGGGTCCTGCGGACCGAGCCCGAGGAACCCGAGAGCGGCGACGTCGATGATCGCGGTCGCGAGGGCGAGCGTCCCCTGGACGATCATCGGGGACATCGCGTTCGGGAGGATGTGCGAGAACAGGATCGTCGGCCGCTTTACGCCTACGGACCGGGCCGCGAGCACGAAGTCGTTCTCCCGCTGCGCAAGGATCGACCCTCGCAAGAGGCGCGCGAAGATCGGGATGTTCGTCACCCCGATCGCGATCATCAGCTGGTACAGCCGGTCGAACGGAAGGTCGAGCGCGACGATCCCGATCGCGAGCAGGAGGCCCGGGATCGCGAGCAGGACGTCCATGCAGCGCATGATCACGGAGTCGACGAAGCCGCCGATATACCCGGCTATCGCTCCGAGGAACATGCCCACGGAGAGCCCTACTGCGACCGAGACGATGCCGACGACGAGCGACAGCCGCGCTCCGTAGATGACCCGCGAGAACGTGTCCTGCCCGATGACGTTGACTCCGAACCAGTGCGCCGACGAGGGGCCTGGGCAGCACGTTTCCGGCAGAACCGTCGGGACGATCGTCGGATCGTAGGGCGCGATCAGCGGCGCGAAGGCCGCGATCACCACAAACGTGAGCACGAAGAACGCGCCCACGATCGCTCCGGGGTTCCGGCGCAGCCGAAACCAGGCTTCGCGCCAGAGACCGCCGGTCGACGACTCGAGCGCGAGCTCGGCGGACTCGATTTCGGCGATGCTCATCTAACGTCCATATCTGATCCGCGGGTTGAGGATTGCGTACGAGATGTCGACCAGGAGGTTGACGAGAACGAAGACCACGGCGAGAAAGAGAATCCCACCCTGGATCACCGGGTAGTCGCGGTTGAAGATCGCGTTCGTGATCCAGCTTCCGATCCCCGGATACTGGAAGACGGTCTCGGTCAGGACGGCGCCTGAGAGCAGGAGACCCGTCTGGAGCCCGATGATGGTCGAGATCGGGAGCATCGCGTTCCGCAGGACATGCCGCGAATCCACGACCAGCGGCGAGAGCCCCTTCGCCCGCGCCGTGCGCACGTAGTCCTCGTTCTGGACGTCGAGGACCGCCGCGCGAGTGATCCGCATGACGATTGCCAAGGGGATCGAGCCGAGCGCGATCGCGGGCAGGATCAGGTGCTTGAGGACGTCCCAGAACGCGGACCAGTCCCACTCGATCACGGCGTCCAGCAGATAGAAGTTCGTCGGGTGCTTGAGGTCGATCAGAACGGAGATCTGACCGATGCTGGGAAGCAAGCCGAGCTTGACCGAGAAGACGTACTTGAGGATCACGGCCAGGAAGAAGATCGGGATCGAGATCCCGAGCAACGAGCCGACCAGGGATAAGTGGTCGAACCACGACCCGTACCACTTGGCGGCGAGGAACCCGAGGGGAAGGCCGATTCCGATCGCGAAGATCATCGCGGCGAGCGCGAGCTCGATCGTCGCCGGGAAGCGCTGGGCGATCTCGCTCGTGACCGACCGCCGCGACGCGATGCTCTGGCCGAGATCGCCCGAGAGAGTGGTCCTCAGGTACGCCCAGTACTGAACCGGAAGAGGCTTGTCGAGCCCGTAGCGGTGCCTGACGTCGGCGATCCGGGCCTGCGTCGCCCGCTCACCGAGCAGCGCCTCGGCCGGTCCTCCCGGCAGGGCGCGGATCCACAGGAAGACGAGAATCGAGAGCCCGAGGACGATCGGGGCGAGGAGCAGCAACCGGCGGACGACGAAACGCAGCATCTACGTCGTCGTCCGCCGGTTACCAACTCCTTTCAGGGCTAGACGCCCCCGATCGATACGAGTGCAAACGGCTCGAGGGAGACCGGGCTCGGCTTGTAGCCGTTGACGGTCTTCTTGAACCCGAGTGCGGGGCTCGTGTGCGCGTATGGCACTGCGGGGAGGTAGTTCATGATGATCTTGTTGGCCTGCTCGTACAGCTTGACGCGCTTCGCCTGATCAGTCTCGGTCCGCGCCTTCTGCAGGATGTTGAAGATCTGGTTGTTGTGGAAGTTGAATTGCTCGCTGAAGGTGCCGAAGAAGACGCCGAGGAAGTTGTCCGGGTCGCCGTAGTCTCCGGTCCACCCGATCAGGTTGAGATCCCCGGCCGTCCCGTTCGTGACCTTGCCGACGTAGTCGGGCCGCCAGTTGGCCGTGTGGGCCGTGACGTCGAAGCCCGAGGCCTCGAGGCTTGCCTTGAACACCTCGAAGTTGCGCTTCGGGTCCGGCATGTAGGGCCGTGAGACCGCCGACGGGTACCAGAAGTCGACCTTGCAGGGAACGTGACAGCTCGATGAGTTGAGCAGCGTCCGCGCCTTGGCCGGATCGAAGTTGTAGGTCTTGACGCCCTTCTTCGCGTACCCGAACAGCTGGGGCGGCTGGAACTCCTTCGCCACCACTGCCCCCGGCGGGTAGGCCGACGAGTTGATCAGACCGGTGCGGTTGAGGCCGTACGCGACGGCCTGGCGCACCTTGAGGTCGTTCATCGGCGACCCCGTGCCCTGGTGGAGGGTCACGTAGGCGACGTTGAATGCGGGCCTCGTCAGCAGCTTCAGCTTCGAGTTGCCCTTGATCGCACCGTAGTCCTGGGGTGCGACGAGGTCATAGCCCATGATCTCGCCCGTCTGGAGAGCCTGGAGCCGGGCGGTGTTGTTGCTGATCGGGCGGAAGATGACCTTGCCGAGCTTCGCCTTCGTGCCCCAGTAGCCCGCGAAGCGATCGATCTCGAGCTTCTCGCCGACGGTCCACGACTTGAACTTGAACGGTCCCGTTCCCGTCGGATGCTTGAACCCGTACGTGCCGGTGGGAGTGAAGATCCCGTTCCGGATCTCGGCCTTGTCGGCACCGTACTTCTTCAGCGCCGTCGGGCTCGCGATCGCGAAGTTCGTCAGCGAAAGCGCCGGGATGAACGGCCCGAACGGCTTCGCCAGCGTGAACTGGGCGCTGTACTGGCCCTTTGCCTTACAGCCCTTGAACAGGCTCGGCGAGAGATCGCTGCTCTCGTTGTTATGGAACCCAAGGAAGATCGCCTGCCAGTAGTAGGTCGCGTCAGGCGACTGGAAGGCACCCTTGAAGTTGTACCAACGGTTGAAGTTGTAACAGACCGCCGCAGCGTTGAACTTCGTCCCATCGTGGAACTTGACGCCCTTCCTGAGCGCAAAGGTCCACACCTTGCCGCCACCGGCGGTCTTCCAGCTCGTTGCCAGCCCGGGCGCGACCTTCGTAGTACCGGGCTTGAGCTTGATGAGGCTCTCGAAGATCTGGTCGATGACGCGCAGAGACTCGCCGTCGGACACGAGCGCGCCGTCCAGCACGACTGGATCGGACGCCGTTCCAAAGACGAGCGTCTTAAACGCCTTCGGCGCCTTCGATGCCTTGTGCGCCCCACTACTCGCTCCAACCACGACCAGCGCGATCATGCATGCGCTGACGAGGAGGGCGAGCTTGCGCGATGTTCTCCTCACAAGTACTCCTTTCCGCGTTCCTGCTCTCCCTAGCTATGACGCGAAAGTATGCCGCTTGGTTGGGGGCGAGTCTAGGGGGACCGCGTGACGCGGACTATGTAGGAGGAGCCCGTGCCCGCCATGAGCTCGACCGTGATCCCCGTGTCGGTGTCGCGGAGCGTCGGGGTCTCCCCCGTTCCCAGGTCCAGCGGAGCGTCGTACTTCGGGCCGCATTGCTGCTGCTTCGCCCCGTCGGTGTCGGTACCGGGATGCGCCGGGAGCACGC
>JACDER010000048.1 GCA_013816275.1 Actinomycetota bacterium
GGGTAACGCGCAAAGAAGGAACACCGGCTGATACAAGAGCGGCATGACGTCCGCGCAGCAGGTGCGAGCCGAGGCGGCGGCAAGCCAGGAGGTGGCCCAGTCGGGTCGGGCTGGACGCCTGCCGGGCTCGCTTTCGGCGTGGCTCCTGGCCGTTTGCTGCGTCGCCCAGTTCATGGTCATTCTCGACCTGAGCATCGTCAACGTTGCGCTGCCTTCGATCCAGTCGAGCCTCAATTTCTCGGCCGCAGACCTGCAGTGGATCGTCAACGCGTACGCGATCACGTTCGCGGGCTTCCTGATGCTGGGCGGCCGCGCGGCTGATTACTTCGGGCAGCGCCGGACGTTCGTCGCGGCGCTGGTGCTGTTCGCCGCCGCATCGCTCGCGGGCGGTCTCGCTCCTGACAAGCACACGCTGATCATCGCCCGCGGAGTGCAGGGAGTCGCAGGCGCGCTGATGGCCGCGTCGTCGCTCGCGATCATCACCTCGTCGTTCCCGGCAGGGCCGGCGCGCCATCGCGCGATCGGCCTGTGGGGCGCGATGAACGGCGTCGGAGGAGCGGCCGGAGTCCTGCTCGGAGGGATTCTCACCGAGGCGCTCAGCTGGCGGTGGATCCTGCTGATCAACCCGCCGATCGCGATCGCCGCGGCGCTCGTGGCGTTCGCCGTGGTGACCAACCGGCGCCGAGAGCGCGGCCGGACCAGCTTCGACCTGCCCGGAGCTCTGACGCTGACTGTGGGTCAGATGGTGCTCGTGTACGGGATCGTGACCGCCGGCCTGGAAGGGTGGGGCTCGACCGGCGCGGTCATCCCGATTGCGGTCGGTGCCGGCATGCTTGCGCTGTTCGGCGTGATCGAGGCGCGCCTGGCGTCGGCGCCGCTCATCCCGTTCCGGCAGCTGACCAAGTCGCTTCAGGTCACGAACACGATCGTCGTCCTGTTCAGCGCTGCCCTGTTCCCGATGTGGTACGTGACCTCTCTGTACCTGCAGCAGGTGCTCGGGCTGTCGCCACTCGACGCCGGTCTCGTGTTCCTGCCGATGGCATTGACGATCATGGTTGGCGCGCGCCGCGCTGGAGCGCTCGTGAACAAGTTCGGAGTCCGCTTGGTGCTCGGTAGCGGACTGGTTCTGATGACGGCCGGGATGCTGCTGTTCGCGCGGATCGCGTCGAACGGCAGCGCAACCGTGTACGCGATCCTTCCCGGCGTCCTCACGGCGGCAGGGATCGGCCTCGCCGTCGTCGCTTCGACGATCGGAGCCGTCCAGGGTGCCCGCGAGGGCCAGGCCGGGCTGGCTTCCGGCCTCGTCAACACCTCTCGCCAGGTGGGCGGCGGGCTCGGGATCGCGCTCCTGATCACGCTCGCGACCCAGTACACGACTCATCTGATCGGCGACAACCGGTCGGTGACCGAGGCCCTGACGGAAGGCTTTCGGCTCGCCTACCTGATCGGCGCGGGCCTGGTCGCGGCGGCGGCGGTCATGACGTTCACGCTGCTCCGAGCGCCCGCGGCCGAGGGCAGCACACGACGCCAGCGCGGCGGCGTCGCGCTCGGGGTCGTAGCGCTGGTGGCCGTCTTCGTCGCGATCGACTTCACCGTTCCCGGTGGGGATTCTCCGATCGGCGCGTACACCACCAAAGGCGCCATGAGCTTCGTCTCGGCGCCGTCGCTGCATCCACCCGAGCTCCGCGACGGCGGTGCGACGGCGGCCGGCAAGCTCGCGCCCGGCTACATGCTGACGGCGAACTTCTACCACGTCACCAGGCCCCCGATCGTCGGCCAGAGCGGGCCCCTGATCCTCGACAACGATCTCCAGCCGGTCTGGTTCAAGCCCGCGCCCGAAGACGTCGTCGCCTCGAACCTCAGCCTCCAGACCTACCAGGGCAAGCCGGCCCTGTCGTGGTGGGAGGGAGTGGTCACGAACGCCGGCACGACCGAGAGTGGCGAGTACGTGGTCGTCGAC
Organism: Actinomycetota bacterium; assembly: GCA_013816275.1. Lineage (GTDB taxonomy): Bacteria > Actinomycetota > Thermoleophilia > Gaiellales > Gaiellaceae > JACDER01. The sequence continues at coordinate 1,961 of JACDER010000048.1, forward strand.
CAGCACTACAAGACGGTCGCCAGGCTCAAGGGCCGGGACAACTGGATCCTCACGCTCCATGCGCTGGTCATCGACGGAGACCACGCCTGGGTGACCGCGAACCGGAATCTCCCGCGTGACCTGTCGAAGTACGGCGGCACGTACAACGGCACGCTCGTCGACTCGGCGGTGCAGGAGTACGACCTGAAGACGGGCAAGCTCCTCCGCACCTGGAACGCGCTCGACCACATCTCCCTCGACGACTCTCACTCGATCCCGCCGACCAACGGCTTTCCCTGGGACGCCTACCACGTCAACTGGATCACGCTGACCGGCGACGGGAAGTTCCTCGTCTCCATGCGAGACACGTGGGCGGCGTACCTCGTCGACATCGACACCGGTCAGATCGAGTGGACGCTTGGCGGCAAGCACTCGAGCTTCGCTTTCGGTCCGCGCGCCGAGTTCCAGTGGCAGCACGACGTCGCGCTCGAGCCCGGTTCTCTCGTGACCCTGTTCGACGACCACTGCTGCCTGGCAAGGGGGGCCGACACGTGGGTTGACGCGACGGAGCCGTCGCGCGCGCTCGTCCTCAGGCTCGACCAGCAGGCGCGCAGGGCGACGTTCGTCGCGGAGTACGGGTCCGACAGGCGGCTCGCGGCCGCGTACATGGGCAACGCGCAGCCGCTCGAGAACGGAAACGTGCTCGTTGGCTGGGGCTCGCAGCCGTACTTTTCCGAATACAGCAAGTCCGGCGACCTGCTCATGGACGCGGTCTTCCCGAGCCCGAATATCGCCTATAGGGTGAACCGAGCGCAGTGGATCGGACTCCCGCTGTCGACACCCTCGGGTGCCGCTCGCGTGGAGGACGGCCGGACCACGGTGTACGCGAGCTGGAACGGCGCCACTCGAGTCGCCTCGTGGCGGGTCATGGCGGGGCCGAGCGCGGACCGGATGGCCATCGTGACGACAAAGGCGAAATCGGGCTTCGAGACCGCGGTCACCGTGCCGAACGGCTCCAAGAGCTTCGAGGTCCAGGCGCTCGATGCCGGCGGCCGGGTGATCGGAAGCTCCCGTCCGTTCAGCCTGACGGCATGAGCGAGACCTGCGTCCTCACGGGCGAGGACCTCGCCGTCGAGGACGTCTGGCGCGTCGCTGTCGAGCGCGCCCCGATTAGCCTGGGCGACCAGGCGCGTCAGAAGATGCGGGCGGCTCGCGGCTTGGTCGAGCGTGCCGCCTTCGGCCTCGAGGAGCACACCTACGGCGTGAACACCGGTTTCGGGCGCTTCCACACGGTCTCGATCCCCGCCGCGCACACGGAGGAGCTCCAGGTCCGGTTGCTGCGGAGCCACGCTTGCGGCGTGGGCGAGCCGTATCCGGACGAGATCGTCCGGGCGGCGATGCTCCTGCGCGCGAACGCGCTCGCCGAGGGGCATTCGGGGGCTCGTGTCGAGACCGTCGAGCTCCTGGTCGAATGCCTCAACCGGGGGCTCGTCCCCCGTGTTCCGAGCCGGGGCTCCGTCGGGGCGAGCGGCGACCTTGCCCCGCTCGCGCACCTTGCCCTGCCCTTGATCGGGGAGGGGGAGGCGACGGTGGACGGCGAGCTTCTGCCGGGGGGCGAAGCCCTCGACCGCGTCGGCTTGGCGCCGATCCGGCTGGAGGCGAAGGAAGGCCTTTCGCTCATCAACGGGACGCAGTTCATGGCCGCGTACGGTGCCCTCGGCCTCGTGCGCGCCCGTCGCCTGGCGCGGGTGGCCGATCTGGCCTGCGCCCTCTCGGTGGAGGCCCTGCAGGGATCGCGTGCGAGCTTCATGCCGCAGATCCACCGGCTCCGTCCGCTCAAGGGGCAAATCGACTCCGCGCACAATCTGTACCGGCTGCTCGAAGGCTCCGCCGTGATCGAGTCGCATCGCTGGTGCGACAAGGTGCAGGACGCCTATTCGCTGCGCTGCGCGCCCCAGGTGCACGGTGCCTCGCGCGATCTCCTCGACTACGTCGACTACACGGTCTCGGTCGAGCTGAACGCGGCAACAGACAACCCGCTCGTCCTGGTCGAGGACGAGCTCCTCGTCTCCAACGGCAACTTCCACGGCCAGCCGGTGGCGTTTGCGCTCGACGTGCTCGCGATGGCGGTCGCCGAGCTGGGAAGCATCTCCGAGCGCCGGACCGAACGGCTCGTCAACCCCAATCTCTCGGACGGACTTCCGGCCTTCCTGACTACCGACGGGGGTCTCAACTCCGGGTTCATGATCCTGCAGTATGTGGCCGCCTCCCTCGTCAGCGAGAACAAGGTGCTCGCCCATCCCGCCTCGGTTGACACGATCCCGACGAGCGCGGGCCAGGAGGATCACGTTTCGATGGGCAACGCGGCGGGACTGAAGGCGTGGACCGTGCTCGGCAACGTCGAGCGGACGCTTGCGATCGAACTGCTCGCCGGGGCGCAGGCGATCGAGTTCCTCGCGCCGCTCATGCCCGGAGTCGGCGGCGGCGCCACCCGCGCGTTCGTCCGGACGCTCTCGCCCCGACTCGAAGACGACCGCCCGCTCGGGGGAGACATCGAGCGCATCGCGGAGACGATTCGCGACGGCTCCGCGCTGCGCGAGATCGAAGGCGAAGTCGGGGCTCTTCGATGACGCGGTTCGAGCGCCGGCGTGACTCGAAGGAGCGGATGCGACGCGCATCCGATTCGATCCCGCTCCCGTCTCATCCCTACCGGAGCAGCGCGATCTTCTACGCGGTGCTCTCCGCGATTCTGCTCGGCGTGACCTACGCCACGGGCGGTGGGATGCCCCGCGCGCTCCTTTTCGCCGGCGGCTTCTTCGTCATCGCAACAGGATTCACGTGGATGCGCTTCCGGAACAAGCTCGCCGAGCAGGAGCGGGAGGACTCACGGTGACCGTCGCCCGCTCGATCGAGGCGACGGTCGAGGCGCTCTGCGGCGACCTTTCCAGCATTCGCGCGCCGCGCGGGAGTGAGCTGAACGCAGGCTCGTGGTCGACTGAGGCACCGCTCCGGATGCTCCTCAACAACCTCGATCCGGACGTCGCCGAGCGGCCCGAGGAGCTGATCGTCTACGGCGGCTCCGGCAAGGCCGCGCGCAACCACGACGCGCTCCGGGCGCTCGTGCGGACGCTGCTCGAGCTCGGGGAGGACGAGACGATGCTCGTCCAGAGCGGCAAGCCGGTCGGCGTGTTGCGCACGCATCCAGGGGCTCCGCGCGTGCTGATCGCGAACTCGTTGCTGGTTCCACGGTGGGCGACCTGGGACGAGTTCCGGCGTCTCGAGGCCGAGGGTCTGACGATGTTCGGGCAGATGACGGCCGGCAGCTGGATCTACATCGGCACCCAGGGGATCCTCCAGGGCACGTACCAGACGTTCGTCGCCGCGGGGGAGAAGCACTTCGGCTCCGCCGACTTGCGCGGGCGGACGATCCTCACGGCCGGGCTCGGCGGGATGGGTGGGGCCCAGCCGCTGGCGGGGACGATGGCCGGCGCCGTAATTCTCTGCATCGAGGTCGACCCTTCACGGATCGAGCGCCGTTTGGAGTTGCGCTACCTGGACGAGGCCACCGAGTCGCTGGACGACGCGGTCTCGCGGGTCCGGGAGGCCGCGTCCGCGGGGCGGGCGCTGTCCGTAGGGCTGCTCGGGAACGCCGCGGAGGTCGTTCCGGAGCTGGCAAGCCGCGGTGAGCACTTCGATTTCGTCACGGATCAGACGGCGGCACACGATCCGTTGAACGGGTACATCCCGGTGGGACTGTCCGTCCCGGAAGCGGCAGCGCTTCGCTCGTCCGATCCGGACGAGTATCTGAGCCAGGCGCGCGCTTCGATCGCGCGCCATGTCGACGGGCTGCTCGAGTACGTCCGAGTAGGCAGCTATGTTTTCGATTATGGCAACAATCTCAGAGGGGAGGCCCTAGAGGCGGGAGTTCAGGAGGCGTTCACATACCCGGGATTCGTCCCGGCCTATATCCGGCCGCTCTTCTGCCGCGGAATCGGGCCGTTCCGGTGGGCCGTCCTGTCCGGCGACCCCGCCGACATCGCCACCATCGACGCCGCGCTGCGGGATCTCTTTCCGGAGGACGAGGCGCTGCAGCGCTGGCTCGAGCTGGCACCTGAGCGGGTTGCGTTCCAGGGGCTGCCCGCACGGATCTGCTGGCTCGGGCTCGGCGAGCGGGCCAAGGCGGGCCTCGCCATCAATGAGCTCGTCCGCTCGGGGAAGGTGAAGGCGCCCGTCGTGATCGGCCGCGATCATCTCGACTCGGGCTCGGTCGCGTCTCCTTTCCGGGAGACCGAGGCGATGCGCGACGGCTCGGACGCGATCGCTGACTGGCCCGTCCTGAATGCGCTCGTCAATGTCGCCGCCGGTGCGACGTGGGTGAGCGTCCATCACGGCGGTGGCGTCGGGATCGGCAACTCGATCCACGCCGGCATGGTCGTGGTCGCGGATGGCACCGATGAGATGGCGGAGCGGCTCGAGCGCGTGCTGACGACCGATCCGGCCACCGGCGTCCTCCGCCACGTCGACGCGGGCTACGGCGAGGCGCAGCAGGCGGCGGAGGAGCACGGCCTCACCGTGCCAATGCCGCCGACCGGCGGGGAATGAGCGCAGCGTCGGCTCCGCACCGCCTCCTCGTCCGTGACCTCGCGCAGGTGGCGACCCCTGCCGGAACGGATGCCCCGCTGCGCGGATCGGCGCTCGGCCAGACGGAGGTGATCGAAGACGCCTACGTCCTCTGTGAGGACGGGCGCATCGGGGCCGTCGGGCGCATGCGCGATCTGGAGCGCCTTGACGGCGACGTCGACGAGCTCGACGGGCGAGGGAAATCCGCGATACCCGGCCTCGTCGACTGCCACACGCATGCGTGCTTCGCCGGGGACCGCGTGGACGAGTTCGCCATGCGCGCCCGTGGGGCGAGCTACGAAGAGCTCCATGCGGCGGGAGGCGGAATCCTCTCGACCGTCCGGGCAACTCGCGCGGCGGACGAGGAGGGCCTGCGCGAAGCCGTGCGGCGCCATCTCGGCTGGATGCGGCGCTCCGGCAGCACGACGGTCGAGGCGAAGTCGGGCTACGGCCTCGATCGCGAGACCGAGCTCGCATCCCTCCGCGCGATCCGCTCCGAAGGAGCGGTGCCGACCTGGCTCGGGGCGCACGGGGTGCCGCCCGAGTCCGACGACGCCGACGCCTACCTGGACTTCGCGCTCGCGGAAGTCCTGCCGGAGGCGGCCAGGCTGGCGGAGGCGGCGGACATCTTCCTCGAGCGAGGAGCGTTCGACGCCGGCCAGGCCCGGCGTTATCTCGATGCCTGCCGGGACGCAGGGCTCGCGCTCCGCCTGCACGGCGACCAGTTCACGGAGAGCGGCGCGATCCCGCTCGCGATCGAGTTAGGCGCGCGGTCGGTCGACCATCTCGAGACGACCGGCGAGGGCGGCGTCAGCGCGCTCGCCGGAAGTGACGTCGTCGGCGTCCTCCTGCCCGCGAGCGCGCTCTTCCTCGGGCGGCCGATGCCGCCGGCCCGGGCGCTGATCGACGCGGGGGCTGGAGTCGCGCTCGCGACCGACTTCAATCCGGGCAGCGCCTTCTGCGAGAGCCTGCCGCTGGTCTGCTCGCTCGCTGCGACGCAGCTCCGCATGGGCGTCGAGGAGGCGCTCGCGGCGTGCACGGTCAACGCGGCGCACGTCCTCGGCCGTGCGGAACGGAAGGGCCGCATCGCCGTGGGCTACGACGCCGACCTCGTCCTGCTGGACGCGTCCGACTGGCGGTATCTCGCCTATCACCTGGGTGGCGAGATCGTCGCCGAGACGATCGTCGGTGGACATCGCGGTTAGAGAGGCGAGGCCGGAGGAGCTCGATGCGGTGCGCGGGCTGATCGAGGAGTACGTCCAGTCGCTCGGGATCGATCTCTCCTTCCAGGAGATCGACAGCGAGCTCGCCGACCTGGCGGCGACGTACGGCCCGCCCGGAGGGCGGCTCCTCCTCGCTGACGTCGACGGCGCGATCGCCGGCTGCGTCGCGCTGCGACCGCTCGAGGCCGGCCGCTGCGAGATGAAGCGCCTCTACGTTCGCCCGGACTTTCGGGGAACCGGCCTCGGGAAGGCGCTGGCGCTCGCGGTGATCGCCGCCGCGCGCGACCTCGGCTACACAAGCATGCGGATCGACACGCTCCCGCAGATGGGGGCGGCGCGGAAGCTGTACGAGACGCTGGGGTTCCGTGAGATCGAGCCGTACCGGTTCAATCCGGTGCTCGGAACGGCATTCATGGAGCTGGCGTTACGCTAGCCAGAGGATGCCTTCGAAGAAACAGCGCAAGCGGCGGCAAAAGGACCGGCGGCACGAGTACGAGTACGTCTACGTCGACGACGAGGGGCAGGAGCTCGATCCGTCCGAGGTCGAGATCGAGGAAGAGGAGAAGGCTGCCCCGGCC
>JACDER010000267.1 GCA_013816275.1 Actinomycetota bacterium
GTTGTCGTGCTCGATCTCGCGGGGGGAGAGCTCGCCGAGCGTCTTCACCTCGATCTTGTCGATCACGGCGTCGAAGATCCTCTCCCTGGGGCCGAAGCGGGCCCCGGCGAGCACCTGCACGACCATGCCCTTCTTGTACTTCCCCGACTTGTCGCCGAGCCGGATCGTGGCCGTCTTGCGCAGCGAGCGCAGCTGGTCGGCGACAAGCGGTGAGTAGAAGTTCAGGGCGTACAAGGCGGCCGGATCATACGCGCTCGTCGAGGGCGACTAGCGCTCGTTGCGCCATTTCCCTCTCGCCCTTGTAGGCGAGCAATCCCGGTGCTTTCGCGAGCGGCAGCCAGCGAGCCTCTGCCACCTCGTGCGCGTGCTCCGGCGGGATGTCTCCGAGACGGCCGGCCCGGTAGCGCAGGAGGTAGAAGCTCACGACCTTGAAGATCCGCTCTCCCGCCCAGGTGTACACGTAGCGCACGTCTCCGAGCTTTCCCAGCGACCGAGCCTCCACCCCGGTCTCCTCCGCAACCTCTCTGAGCGCCGTCTCCTCGGGGCCCTCGCCGCTTCCGATCAACCCCTTCGGCAGCGCCCACACTCCGCGGGGCTTGCCCCCCGGCCTGATCGCGGCCATCCACCACTCCCCGCGCAGTCGCCGGACGAGAACGCCGCCTGCGGAGAACTCGCGCTTCACCAGGTGTTTGTAACACAACGTGCCAGCGTCTTCGCAACTGGTTGCGGAAGCCCGTACGGAGCAGTTAGAATGGTGTTGTCACTCAGCTAGTGAGAGTGCCAGTCGTTGTCACAAAGTCAGTAGTGAGGAGGAACTCCATGAATCTACAGCCACTGGGAGACCGCCTCATCGTCGAGGTTCTCGAAGAGGAGGAGACCACCGTGAGTGGGATCGTCCTGCCGGACACGGCGAGGGAGAAGCCGCAGCGCGGCCGCGTCCTCGCAGTCGGGCCCGGGAGCCGAAACGAGGAGACCGGTGAGTACGTCCCGATGGAGCTGGAAGAGGGTGACGAGATCATCTTCTCCAAGTACGGCGGCACCGAAATCAAGCTCGGCACAGACGATGTTCTGATCCTGCGCGAGTCCGATGTGCTGGCGAAGGTCGTCGGCGATCGCGAGCTCGCCGGCGCCAAGAGTTAACACCGACAGATCGGCAAGGAGGAAACACACACATGGCTCACAAGGAGCTGAAGTTCAACGAGGATGCGCGTCGCTCGCTCGAGCGGGGCGTGAACATTCTCGCGGACGCGGTCAAGGTGACGCTCGGTCCGAAGGGTCGTTACGTCGTGCTGGACAAGAAGTACGGCGCGCCGACGATCACGAATGACGGTGTCACGATCGCGCGCGAGATCGAGGTCGAGGACGTCTTCGAGAACCAGGGTGCGCAGCTCGTCAAGGAAGTCGCCACGTCGACGAACGACGTCGCCGGCGACGGGACGACCACCGCCACGGTTCTCGCTCAGGCAATCGTCCGCGAGGGAATGAAGAACGTCGCGGCCGGCGCCAACCCGATGGCGCTCAAGCGCGGCATCGAGACAGCCGTCGAGGCGGTTGTCGAGGATCTCAAGGGCCAGTCCAAGGAGATCTCGGGCAAGGAAGACATCGCCCGGGTCGCAGCCATCTCGTCGCGCGAGCGCGAGATCGGTGACGTGATCGCCGACGCGATCGAGAAGGTCGGCAAGGACGGCGTCGTCAACGTCGAGGAGGGTCAGACCTTCGGGCTCGAGCTCGAGTTCACCGAGGGCATGCAGTTCGACAAGGGCTATCTCTCGCCGTACATGGTCACCGACCCGGAGCGCATGGAGGCCGTGCTCGACGAGCCGTACATCCTGGTCGCGAACCAGAAGATCGGCGCGGTCAAGGACATCCTGCCCGTGCTCGAGCAGGTCATCCAGGCCGGCCGTCCGCTGCTCATCGTTGCCGAGGACGTCGAGGGCGAGTCGCTCGCGACGATCGTCGTCAACAAGCTGCGCGGCACCTTCACCGCGGTCGCCGTCAAGGCGCCGGGCTTCGGCGATCGCCGCAAGCGCATGCTCGAGGACATTGCGATCCTCAGCGGCGCCGAGGTGATCACCGAGGAGATGGGCCTCAAGCTCGAGAACACGAAGCTCACGCAGCTCGGGAAGGCCCGCAAGGTCGTGGTCGCGAAGGACACGACCACGATCATCGACGGCGCCGGCGACTCCGACGCGATCAAGGCCCGGATCAAGCAGCTCAAGGCCGAAATCGAGAACACCGACTCGGACTTCGACCGCGAGAAGCTGCAGGAGCGGCTGGCCAAGCTGGCCGGCGGCGTTGCGGTGGTCAAGGTCGGGGCTGCAACCGAGACCGAGATGAAGGAGAAGAAGCATCGCGTCGAGGACGCGCTGCAGGCGACTCGCGCCGCGCTCGAGGAGGGCATTGTCCCCGGCGGTGGCGTCGCGCTCCTGAACGCGGTCGCCTCGATCAAGCTCGACTCGTTCGAGGGCGACGAGCGGACGGGTGCCAGCATCGTGGCCCGCGCGCTCGAGGAGCCGATCCGGCAGCTGTCGTACAACGCCGGGCTCGAGGGCTCGATCGTCGTCGACAAGGTCCGGAACGGCACCAAGGGTCACGGACTGAACGTCGACTCCGGCGAGTACGAGGACCTCGTCAAGGCCGGGATCATCGACCCGACCATGGTGACGCGCTCGGCGCTTCAGAACGCCGCGTCGATCGCGAAGAACATCCTCACGACCGAGGCAATCGTCGCCGAGCCACCGGAGAAGAACCCGGCAATGGCCGGAGGCGGCATGCCCGACATGGGCGGGATGATGTAAGAGAAACGGGGGAAACCAGGTTTCCCCCGTTGGCCCCCTTCTTAAGGGGCTAGTTCTTGCGAGGGGCCGGCAAAGCC
>JACDER010000049.1 GCA_013816275.1 Actinomycetota bacterium
GCAAGCCGCCAAGGGGCACCGGATCATGCGTAACGCGGATGACCCGAACCAGGTCTTCGTCCAGCTGGAGTTCGATTCGGCCGACGACGCCCGTGCGTTCCGCGACAAGCTGATGAGCTCCGGCGCGCTCGACGGCGTCGAAGTCCTCACCGAGCCGACGGTGATCGAGGAGGCTGACGCCCAGACGTACTAACGAACGCCGATTCGCACGCGATAGCCGAAGAGAAAGGGCACGGTCCGGTCGCCGAGGATCCGGCGCGCGACCTCCTCCAGCTCGGCGACCCGTAGCTCGCGCTCGAGCTCTGGATCGTCGACCGCGGCCGGCAGCCCGAGGCTGTACGCGAAGCCGACCACGCGGTCGGCGTCGCCGTCTTCGATCGAGTGCAGCAGCACCTCGCGGCAGAAGCGGAACGGTCCGCTTTCCCGCATTCGGCCGAGATGCCCGCCCTTCTCCCAGCGGTCAGCGCCGCGCTGGATCTCCCGCAGCCGCCGCATCTCTCCGCGCCTCCACTGGTACGCGTCGAACGCCTCGTCCACCTCCGGATCGATCACGGGCGGCCAGTCGTAGTCGTACGCGGCGAAGAGACCGCCGGGCCGGAGGATGCGCGCCGCCTCCGCGAATGTCGGCTCGGGATCCATCCAGTGGAGCGCCTGGGAGCAGGTGACGATGTCCGTGCAACCGTCGGCCAGACCGGTGTCCTGGGCGAACCCCTCCCGGTACTCGACGCCCGGTGCCGAGGTGGCCGCTGCGAGCATCGCCGGGTTGGGCTCGACGCCGACGATGCGCTCGGCGCGTCCGCTCCAGGCGCGCGTCGAGAGCCCCGTCCCGCACGCGAAGTCGACGACGAGCGCCGGCCGCTCGACCCGCGCGTAGCGGCAGAGCGCGTCCAGCAGGGCGGCCGGAGGACGAGGCCGGTGACGGTCGTAGCCCGCGGCGAACCCCGGGCGGTCGTAGCCTGAGCTGTCGATCAGCTTGCGCGAAAACTCCACTAGCGCGCGACCCGCTCCTCGACCCGGTGGAGCTCGTCCAGGATCCGCTGTTCGGTCTCGCGGATTCGATCCGCACTCGAGCGACCGTGGATGAAGCGCTCGGCGACCGCTCCGGTGAGGACTGCAATGAAGCCGATGCCCACGACCATGATGACCGCGGCGATGACGCGGCCGCTGTCCGTGTGCGGGACGATGTCGCCGTAGCCGACGGTGGTTGCCGTCTCGAGCGCAAACCAGACGCCGTCCCAGGTCGACTTCACCGCTGCGTTGTGGCTCTCTTCCACCGAAGTGAACGCGGCTCCGCCGCCGAGGATGGTGATCACCGCCAGCACAGCGGCATAGCGCAGGCCCTCGAGCGAGAAGGTCCTCCGCGCGACAGGCCCGAGCCGGAGCAGACGGAGCAGGCGCAGGAGTCGAAGCGTCCGGATCGCGCTCAGGCTGCTCGGCAGGACCGGCGGGGACAGGACGACGATCGCAAGCTCGAGCGGATGCGTGCGTAGCCAGTGCCACCGGTTGGGCTGCAGAACGAGCATCAGCACGAGCTCGATCACGAAGAGCGACCAGGTCACCCAGTCGAGCACGTCCGCAATGGTCTGCCACGGGTCGCCGAGCGACGACTCCTGGATCAGCATCGTCGGGATCACCGCCAGGGCCGCGAGCAGGATCGGGATCTCGAGCCATTTTTCGACACGATCGGCCCGGTTCACGAACGGGGACCGTACTGAGCGGGTCGGAGGTTCTACCCTGTAGCCCGATGAACGTGGAGATCACACCCGCGCCGAGCGAGGAGGAGCGAGAGGCGATCGAGACCGCGCTCCGCGGGCTGGTCGCCGGAGCTGCGACTCATCCCGCGTACGCGAGCGCCTGGCGGCAGGCCGGGATCCGCGAGGCGGCCGAAGGTCAGGCGGTTGCGCGGCTCCGCAGCAGCTTCGGCGCCGCGCGCGCGTAGTCGAGGCCCGAGACCCAGGTCAGGACGACCGCGACCAGCAGCGCCCACCAGGCGGCTCGGTCGGTCCACGTGCCGGCGGCCGCGAATCCGCCGATGGCCGCCGCCGTCGCCTGCGACCACGTCTTCAGCTTCCCCAGGTCGCGCGCATGCATGACGACGCCCCGCTCGAGCGCGGCGAGTCGCAGCCCCGACACGAGGAACTCCCTCGCCACGATCGCCGCCACCATCCACCCCGGAAAGACGCCCTGATCGATCAGGACTACGAGCACGGCGATGACGAGGATCTTGTCCGCGACCGGATCGAGCAGCGAGCCCAGCGTGGACGTCCGTCCGCGCCGGCGCGCGACGCGCCCGTCGAACCAGTCGGTCGCCATCGCGACCACGAATAGTGCCGTCGCCCAGTAGTTGTGCCCCCGGAAGTCGATCGCGTACAGGCCGACGACGAACGGCACCGAGGCAATGCGCGCCACCGTCAGCTGATCGGCCAGGCCCATGATTAGGAGAATATGCAGCAATGGGTTTCTCGAAGGTGCTCGTTGCCAACAGAAGCGAGATCGCGATCCGGATCTTCCGCACCCTGCGGGAGCTCGGGATCGGAGCGGTTGCGGTCTACTCGGAGGCAGACCGGGGGTCGCTCCACGTTGCGTATGCCGACGAGGCGTACCTGATCGGGCCGCCCCCGGCCGCGCAGAGCTACCTGAACGTCGAGCGAATCCTCGAGACGGCGCGGCGCGCCGGCGCAGAGGCGATTCATCCGGGCTACGGCTTCCTGGCCGAGAACGCGGGGTTCGCGCGCGCGTGCGAAGACGCGGGAATCGTCTGGATCGGCCCCCCGCCGGAGGCGATCGAGGCGATGGGCTCGAAGGTCGAGGCGCGCGAGCGTATGCAGGCGGCGGGCGTGCCGATCATCCCGGGGACGACCGAGCCGGTGGAGTCCGTCGAGGCGGTCGTTGCGCTCGGGGAAGAGTACGGCTGGCCGCTCGCGATCAAGGCGGCTGCGGCCGGCGGCGGGAAGGGGCTCAAGGTCGCGCAATCTCCAGAGGAGGCCGAGCGCGCGTTCCTGTCGGCGCGCCGCGAGGGTGAGTCGTACTTCGCGGATCCGACCGTGTACGTCGAGCGCTACCTCGAGGATCCCCGGCACGTCGAAGTACAGGTCGTAGCGGACGCGCACGGGAACGTCGTCCACCTGGGAGAGCGCGACTGCACGATCCAGCGCCGCCACCAGAAGCTCGTCGAGGAAACGCCGTCGCCGGCGGTTTCACCCGAGCTGCGCGAGCGCATCGGCGGGATCGCGGTCGATGCAGCCCGCGCGGTCGGCTACCGGAGCGCCGGGACGATGGAAGGCCTCCTCTCGCGCGAGGGCGAGTACTTCTTCCTCGAGATGAACACGAGGATCCAGGTCGAGCATCCGGTGACCGAGCTCGTGACCGGATTCGATCTCGTCCGTGAGCAGGTGCTGATCGCGGCGGGCGAGCCGCTCTCGTTCCGTCAGGAGGACGTCCGCTTCACGGGGCACGCGATCGAGTGCCGGATCAACGCCGAGGATGTGTCTGCCGGCTTCCTGCCCACGCCCGGGACGATCACCGCGTACCGCGAGCCGGCCGGGCCGGGCGTCCGCGTCGATTCCGGAGTCCGCGAGGACTCGGAGGTCTCGGGCACCTACGACCCGCTGATCGCCAAGCTGTGCGTGCACGGCGTCGACCGCGAGCACGCGCGCCGGCGGATGCTCCGCGCCCTCGAGGAATACGTGATCGAGGGCCCGAAGACCCTGATCGGCTTCCACCGCGCGCTCCTCGCGCATCCCTGCTTCGTCGAGGGCGAGACGTGCTTCGGGCTGGTCGAGTCGGAACTGCTGGCCCGGCAGGCCGAGGAGCTGACGCCTGCTCAGGTGTCGAGAGCCAACGGGCGGCGTCTTGATACGCGAACCTCGCTGGTCGAGCTCGACGGCCGCCGCTACGAGATCAGCCTGCTCGTCCCCGAACCTGACTACAAGGAGCTCGTCCGCAAGCGACGGGAGCGGCAACGGAGCGGCCACGGCGCTGCGGCCCGTGACGCGGTCGCCAGTCCGATGCAGGGCACCGTGCTGGCCGTCGACGTGAAGGACGGCGACGAGGTGTCCGCCGGCCAGGTTCTCTGCATCGTCGAGGCGATGAAGATGGAGAACGAGATCACCGCGCATCGCGACGGAGTCGTGACAGAGCTGTGTGTCGCAGCCGGAGAGGCCGTCCAGGTGGGCCAGGTGATCTGCGTGATCTCGCAGAATGGCGACGGCTCGTAAGCCGCTCTGCGCCGAGGTGTCGGCGAGCCTCGGCGAGCCGCTGGGCGCGACGGCGAGCCGGATCGACCACTGGATCCTGCTCGAGTACCGCGGGCTCTGGAGCCCGGATCCGCTGCGCGGGAGCATGCTCGACCCCGCCGTCAAGGCTCATCTCGCCGACCTGGTCTCGCATGCGCCGAAGGCGCGGCTCCTTTTCATCCGGCGCCCGCGCCAGGAGCGGCACGGCGTTGTCTGCTTCACGGCGACGACGAGGGAGAGCGGGGCACAGATCTACCGCCGGGACCTCGAGGTGCACGAGGAGCTCGTCGGCCTCGACCTGTTCGGCGCCGATCGCGGCGAAGCGGTCGACGGCCCGCTGTTCGCGGTGTGCACCCACGGCAAGCGCGACCGCTGCTGCGCGCGGTACGGCCGCCCGCTGTACGACGCGCTCCGCGACCAGGTCGACCCCGACTGGGTCTGGCAGTGCACGCACGTCGGCGGCGACCGCTTCGCCGGCAATCTCGTCTGCTTCCCCGAAGGCCTGTACTTCGGACGGGTGGGCCTGGGGGACGTGCTCCCGCTGCTCGACCATTACCTGGGGGGCAGCATCTACCTCGATTGCTATCGCGGCCGCTGCGCGTACTCGATGGCCGTGCAGGCCGCCGAGCGGGCGCTGCGCGAGCGGGCCGGCCTGATCGGGATCGACGACCTGCGCCTGGCCGGCTCGGAGCGCGACGATGACGGCTGGACGGTCGCGTTCGAGGCCGGCGGCGAGCTGCACGAGTTCCGTGTGGTCGCAGTGGAGGGAGAGCCGGTGTACATGACCTGTGACTCGGACGAGCTGAAGCGCCCGATCCGGTACGTCGTCCAGTAGGTGATGCAACGCGTAGCCGTGCTCGGCGCGGGCGGAGCGGGGAAGACGGAGCTGGCGCGCGTGCTCTCGCGCCGCACGGGGCTCCCGGTCGTCCACCTCGATCGCCTGTTCTGGCGCGAGGGGTGGACTCCCGCTCCGCCGGAGGAGTTTCGGAGCGCACTCGACGACGCGATCGCTGGGGAGCGATGGATCGTCGACGGCAACTTCCTGAGCGCAGGTGACGCGCGCTTCGAGAGGGCCGACACCGTCGTCTTCCTGGACCTGCCACGGCTCACCTGCCTGGTGCGCGTCCTGCGCCGGGCGGTGCGTGACCGGGGCCGCTCGCGGCCGGATCTGCCGGAAGGCTGCCGCGAGGGCGTCGACTGGCCCTTCCTGAAGTGGATCTGGCGGTTTCCGCGGGACGATCGCCCGCGCATCCTCGACCGGCTCGAGCAGATTCCGGCGGAGGCGGTCCACTTGCGGTCGCCGGCTGACGTCAGACGCTACGTAGCGTCGCTCTGAACGAGAAAGCCTTCACGGACGAGCCGGCGGACGAGCACGAGCCGGCTCCCGTCGTCGAGGTCGCCGGGCAGATCGGCGGCGGTGAACTCACCGTCCGCTGACGCGAGGAATTCGATGTCCTGTTCGAGGTGCTCGGGGAAGGTCAACGTCTTGCCCTCGAAGGTCATCCGCGGGAAGTCGATGTCTGCAATAACGGTTGCGCGGCGTTCGAGTGGCGTCTCGATCGTGAGCTCGTCGAGCGCGCGCAGCTGCGAGAGCTGGCCGTCCCGGATCGGCCGTCGCGACTTCACGAAGCGACGCCGCTTGCGACCGGCGACGTCGTCCGGCGAGAGCCGCTCCGACAGAGTGCCGAGCAGATCGTCCTGCATCTCGCCGCCGGCCGGCACGGAGCGGCGGAACCCGACCTCGTCCGCACAGTCCTCGAGGGCCGCCTTCGCAGCGTCCAGCCAGGTGTAGACCTTGACGCCGATCGTCAGGTGGAGTGACTCCGAGTCGGTCGTCAGCGCGTCGTGGAGCCAGCCGCGCGGGAGATACATCGTGTCGCCGGCGTGCAGCACCCCGTCCTCGACGGGCGGGCCTGGGTCACCGTGCGACGCCTTCGAGTAGCGCTGGTCTCCCAGCGGCAGCTCGACGACCGGCTCGTACACGCGCCAGTGCTTCTCTCCCGCGACCTGGAGGACGAAGACGTCGTGCGTGTCGTGGTGCACGGCCAGCCCCTGCGCCGAGCGCGGCGTGAAGTACGCGTTCGCCTGCACCGGCTCTCCGAGTGCGGCCTCGAGCCCGCGGCAGAACTTCGCGATCGGAGGCCAGTTGTGGTGGAGCGCCTGGAGGACGATGGTCGCGCCCGACTCGAACTCGGCGAGGACACGGTCGACGTCGATCGTCCCGCTGAACGGCTCGGGCTGCCAGGAAAGGTCGGTCGTGTAGGAGCCCGGATCGATCGCGTCACCGTCGCGGACGAGCCGGAAGGCCGGGAAACGAAGCGCGCTCGAGCAGATCAGCCGCTCGACGTCGTCGGGCGAGATCAGATCCTGGAAGCGATCCGGCTCCTTCCGGCGTACGACGAGCGGCTTCTGCTCCCAGTAAGCGGCGAAGAATTCTTCCGCGTCGACCGGCTCGACTGAGCGGTCGAGGGACGACCGCCTAAGTGTCGGTCGAATCGGAGTCCGAATCCGTCCCGTCGGTATCGCTGTCCGACGAATCTTTGTCGTCTTGGTCCGCGTCTGTGACCGGGTCCGAGCTGGTCTCGTCCGGCGTGCTGGTCTGGATCTCTTCGTCCGTCAAGGTTGTGCGCTGCTCGTCCACTGCGAAGCCCCTTTCGGTCGTGTGCGGGCGAGTGTATCGGGGCTACAGCGTGCGCTGATACACGCGGAAAGTCCAGGTCGCGATCGCCGCCATGGCGACGGTGAGCCCCAGGAGAAGGCCGAGGTGGGCCCCGACGCTGGCCCAGTCGGTCCCCGGAAGCACGACCTGGCGCGCCGCGTCCACGCCCCAGTTGACGGGGTTGTAGCGGGCCGTCACCTGCATCCAGTGCGGGATCTGCTTGATCGAGATCAGCGTCGAGGAGAGGAAGAGCAACGGGAGGCCAATGAAGTTCGCGAGCGCGATCATCGTCGCCTCGCGCC
Source organism: Actinomycetota bacterium (assembly GCA_013816275.1). GTDB lineage: Bacteria > Actinomycetota > Thermoleophilia > Gaiellales > Gaiellaceae > JACDER01. The sequence continues at coordinate 7,197 of JACDER010000049.1, forward strand.
GGGTCAGCAGCGCGAGCGCCTGCGAGAGGCCGGCGAACGCGGCGCCGACGAGAGCCGCCGCCGCCAGGATGACGAGCCAGCCTGCGAGGCCTTGCTCGATGCGCACGCCGAGCGCCAGCGCGATCACGAGGATGATCAGCGCCTGGATGACGGCGATCACCCCGGCGCGCACGACCTGCGAGGCGACCAGCGCGACCCGGCTCACCGGCGTCGCCAGGAAGCGCGGGATCACGTCGCGGTCGAGATCGGTGATCATCGCCATCCCGCTCCACGTCCCTCCGAAGAACGCGTTCATGACGACGATCGCGGGCGCGAGGAAGGTGATGTAGGACGCCGTCCCGAACCCGCCGCCCGGCAGGTGCACAACGCGCTTGAACAGCTGCCCGTAGAGCGTGAGCCAGACGAGCGGCTGGATCACGAGCAGGGCGATCCAGATCGGCTCGCGCATCAGGTTGCGCGCCTGGCGCCCGACCATGAACCACGTGTCTCGGACGACGTCCATCACTCCGCCGCCTCGTCCTCGGAATGGAAGTCCCGGCCCGTGTAGTGGAGGTAGACGTCGTCGAGGGAGGGGCGGCGGGAGTCGACCGCGTCGACCGAGATCCCGCTCCGCTCGAGTGCGGAGAGGATCTGCGGGATCGCCCGCGCGCCGCTCTCGACCCGGATCCGGAGCAGGCGGCCTTCGGCCCTCACCTCGCGAACCCCGTTGAGCTGTGCGATCACATCCCGCGCGTTCTGGACCTGACCGTCCGACAACTCGACCGTGACCGAGTCCCCTTCGAGGCTTCGCTTCAGCGAGTCGGGTGTGCCTTCGACGACGACCGTGCCGCGGCTCAGGATCGCGAGCCGGTTGGCGAGGTGGTCGGCCTCCTCGAGGTAGTGCGTCGTCAGCAGGATCGTGAGCGCCTCTTGCGCGGCGATCCGTCCCAGCTCTTCCCACATACCGGCGCGAGCCTCGGGGTCGAGGCCGGTCGTCGGCTCGTCCAGGAAGACGACCCGTGGCCGGTGGACGAGGCCGAGAGCGACGTCGAGCCGTCGCTTCATCCCGCCGGAGTAGCCACGGACGACGCGCTCGGCCGCGTCTGCGATTCCGACCAGGTCGAGCAGCTCGTCGACCCGCTCGCGG
>JACDER010000268.1 GCA_013816275.1 Actinomycetota bacterium
GTGCACGGTCTCGGGTCGGCCCCGCGACGACCAGCCGAAGCCAGGCGGCCGCGGCCGCGTCGGCGGCGGCGAGCGGGTTCTTGCGCGCCTGGATCGAACCGACGAAGAGTGCATACGAGTCGGGCCGGCCCCCGGGAGTGAACGCCGGATCGATCCCGTGATGCGTGACCGTGATCCGATCGGGCGGCGCGCCGTACAGCTCGATCAGATCGGCCTTCGTCCGCTCGGACACGGCGATCAGCCGTTTCGCCTGCCGGACGGCCCTCGGCACCACGGTGCGGAAGACGAAGCGATCCTTGAGGCCGAGAAGCGCGGGCTCGCGCTCGAAGGAGAGGTCGTGGATGGTGACGACGGCGGGACACGGGCAGCGAAGCGAGATCGCGTGCTGGAAGTGCGCGAGCTCGGGGCGCACGCGACGAAGAAGCCGGGGGAGCGACCACGCCATCCGAAGCTCCTGGCTTCCTGCGGGCAGCGGCAGCGGCTCGACGCCCGGTGGAACGAGCTCGGGGTGCCGGGTGACCGCCGCGAAGCGAAGCTCCTCGGTCAGCTGCGGCAACTCCCGCAGCAGGTTGGCGACGTAGGTCTCCTCCCCGGTCCGCTCGCGCCCGAGCACGTCAGCGTCGACGACGACGAGCCGGCTCACGCCACCTCCCGGTAGACGTCGAGCGTTTGCTCCGCGACGCGGTCCCAGCTGAAGCGGGAGGCACGCTCGAGCCCTAGCCGCGCTAGCTCGTCGCGGCGGCCGATCGCTTCCTCCAGGCCGGCTGCGATCGAGTCGGGGTCGCTCGGGTCGACGAGAACCGCGGCGCCCGCCGCGATCTCCTCCGTCGCACTGCCGCGGCTCGTCACCACCGGCGCGCCGCACGCCATCGCCTCGAGCACGGGCAGGCCGAACCCCTCGTACAGAGACGGATAGGCGACGCACAGGGCTCCGCGGTAGAGGGAAGCGAGCGCGGGATCGGAGACGTGGCCCAGCCAGCGGACGCCGTCGCCGCCGGTCTCGACTCCTCCCCATCCGCGGGCGCCAACCACCCGCAGCTCGAGGCCCGCCCGCCTCGCAGCCTCGGCCAGCCGCGCGAGGTTCTTGCGCGGCTCGAGCGTCCCGACGGCGAGCACGTACTCGCCCTCCGCGGCTTGGCTGCCCTGCGCAAATGCCTGGCCGGCGGCGAGCGGGATCACGCGGATTCGCTCGCCGGGCACGCCAACCAGCTCGACCAGCTCCCGCTTCGTGAACTCCGAGATGGCAATGACCGCGGACGCCGCCCGGACCGCGCGCGGGACGAAGACCCGGCTGTACGTGCGCGTCCAGCGGTTGAACACGTGTGGGAACCGGAGGATCGCGAGGTCGAACACGGTGACGACGAGCGGTACCGGCGGCCGGAGCGGCGCGCGAAACGTCGGGCAGTGGAGCAGATCGAGCCTTGCTCCGCACGCCCTCCTGGGGAGGCCGAGCGGATACCAGAAGGCGTCCCGAACGGCGGCGGTCGCGCGACCGGGGCCGCCGAAGCCGAGCTGCACGAGCTCGACGTCGGGATGCCGATGGAGCCTCGGCAGGAGCTCCTGGAGGTACCGGGCCGTGCCCGCCCGCGTGAGCGCGAGCGCCGAGACGTCGATTCCCGCTCGCATCACGAAGAGTGTTCCAGGTAGCCCTCCAGGAACGCCCTCCCCGTCGCCTCCCAGGTGAAGCCGCGCGCGTGCTCGATCCCCCGCGCGACCAGCTCGTCCCTCCGGGCAATCGCCTCCGAGATGCCGGCGGCGATCGACTCGGGCGAGTCCGGGTCGACGCGCACGGCCGCGTCCCCGCACGCGTCGTCAAGCGAAGGATGCGAGGAAACCACGGCGGGCGTGCCGCTCGCCATCGCCTCGAGGACGGGGATGCCGAACCCCTCGAACCTGGACGGGAAGACGAAGGCCTCGGCGCCGCGGTAGAGACGGGCCAGCTCGTCGTCCGGGACGTATCCGAGCGCCCGGACGCCTTCGTGCCCCAGCTCGACCGCCGGCCCCCAGCCGGGCGCACCCGCGATGGCGAGGAGGACGTCCGAGCCGAGCAGGCGATGGGAGGCGAGGAGCGTCTCGAGGTTCTTCCGCGGCTCGAGCGTGGCGACGGCGAGGACATAGGGTTGCCCGAGATCGGCTCGCTCGCCGTCCGGCCGGAACTCGGGGCCGACTCCGGGAGGCGCCAGCCTGATCCGCTCCTCGGGGACGCCGAGCAGCTCGGTCACGTCCGCCCCCGTGTAGCGCGAGTTGACGAAGATCACGTCGCAGGTGCGGGCCGCGTTCTTGTACTTGGCCGAGTGCATCGCGCGCGTCCTCGGAGTCGTCCACTCGGGATGACGGATCGGGACGAGGTCGTGGATCATCGTGGCGCGCACGCCTTCACGCTGAGGCGGATACATCCAGTCCCAGAAGTGCAGCACGTCGAAGCGGCCGAGGAAGCGCTCCGCCGGAGGGCGCCCGAGCTTGCTCCACGCCGTCCGCCACGCGTGCGCGAAGGGCAGCCAGCCGACGCGCCGGCGCAACGGGAGGCCGTCGAGTGCCTCCGCCAGATTCCGCCTGCCGCGAAGGCTGACGGGCGCAAAGGGCACGATCTCGTGCTCATCGCCGGCGACGGCGGCGAGTCCGCGCAGCGAGCCGAGGATGTAGTTGGGCACGCCCGTTCGTGGCGCGTGCGACAGCGGGCTGACGTCGAAGAGAACCCTCAAACCAGTTCGCTCTCGCGCAGCTCCCGCGCGATCGCGACCAGCTCCGGAGAGTCGGGTCCGATCTCGACCTCGGCCGCCGCCTGGGCGACCTCGGCGAAGACGGCATCCGCAACCGCCTCTCCCCCCACCGCCCACTCGACCGCGGCGAGGTACATATC
>JACDER010000269.1 GCA_013816275.1 Actinomycetota bacterium
GAATAGCCGCCGAAAATCTCGCGGCCGCTACGCGGCCGCTCCAATTTACGGCGGTGTTATCTTGGGGCTCGGCGTTTCTGAGCCGCCACCGGCAAAGCCGGTAGCGGCGTCGAAGACATGACGATGTGGTGGGAGGGTCGACGGCGCCTCTCGGTTTCCTGACGCGTTGCTGAGTGCCCGTAGGCCGGCGGGACAGTGTTACGACACACGGCCCGCCGGCTGGAGGGTGCTCAGCTGCGTGAGGGGGTGGCGGAGCCGGGCTTCGCCCGGCGGGAGCCGCCGCCGGTCAGGGAAGCGAGATGGGGGCGGGAGGATTCGAACCTCCGTAGGCTGAGCCGACGGGTTTACAGCCCGTTCCCTTTGGCCGCTCGGGCACACCCCCTGGAGGCGGGATTGTAGCCTTCCGCTTGGTGCGCTCCTACGACGCGATCGTGGTTGGCGCCGGTCCTGCCGGCTCGGTGTCCGCGCTTCGCCTCGCTCGCGATGGAGCCTCGGTCCTCCTCCTCGACCGCGCCGTTTTCCCACGCGACAAGCCGTGCGGCGGAGGGCTTACGTATCGCGCCATCCGAGAGTTGCCCGTCTCGGTCGACCCCGTCGTGGAGGACGTCGTCGACCGATTCGAGTTCGGCCTCCGCTACTGCCACAGGTTCGAGCGGCGTGGCGCATCGACGATCATCCTCATGACGCAGCGCAAGCGGCTCGATGCCTTCCTGGCCGAGCGGGCCGCCGAGGCCGGTGCCGAGTTCCGGGACGGGGCGAAGGTGACGGCCGTTGGGGAGGACGGGACGGTGCGCGTCGGCGACGAGACGTTGCGCGCGGAGGTGGTCGTCGGAGCGGACGGCGTGAACGGGATCACGACCCGTTCCCTCGGGCTCGAGCAGGGCTATCGCTATGGCGTTGCGCTCGAGGGGAACGTCCCCTACCGCCATACGCGCCCCGACCGCTACCGCGGCCGCGCAGTAGTGGAGCTCGGCGTCGTCCCCGGAGGCTACGGCTGGGTCTTCGCGAAGGGCGACCACGTCAACGTCGGTGTCGGGGGCTGGGAGTCGGAGGGCCCGCGCCTCCGCAGCCACCTCGCCCGTCTCTGCGCGGCGCACGAGATCCGAGAGGAGGCGGTCGAGTCGCTCCGCGGCTACCGGTTGCCGCTTCGGAGGCGCGAGGACGCGCTCGTCCGGGGGCGCGTCATGCTCGCGGGCGACGCAGCCGGGCTGGTCGACCCTCTCTCCGGTGACGGGATGTACGAGGCCTTCGTCAGCGCTCGCCTCGCCTCATCCGCCGCGCTCGACCTCCTCGCTGGCCGCACCGATTCGTTCGCCTCGTACGCCGACCGCCTGAACGCCGAGCTCGCGTCGCATGCAGCCGCCTCGTGGGCGGCGAAGCGGGCTCTCGATCGCTTCCCTCGGGTCGTCTACGGCGTCGCGCGAATCCCGACCGTGTGGCGGTTCGCCGACGCACTGCTACGGGGTGAGCTGCGGTCGCCGAGTGAGGCGCGCCGAACCACGAAGGCCCCGCTAAAGGTGGTCAAGGCCCTCGGTAAACTGGACGAGCGCTTGGCGGCGTAGCTCAGCGGTTAGAGCGGCGGACTCATAACCCGCAGGTCGGTGGTTCGAATCCACCCGCCGCTATCTATTCACCCGCCGCTAGCTAAAAGCCGGCGCCGGAGGAGCGGCGGCGCAGCGACGCTGACTCGTTGTCGGTCGCGATGTCGTCCCCGAACCCTTCAGGCGGCGTGGCGTCGTCGGGCGCGGGCCGGAGCACGACATGGTCGCCGTGGTCCTCGAGCGAGACGCAGCGCGTTCCCCAGCGCCGTTGGATCTCTTCCGGGAGCACGGCGTGGCCTCCCGAGACGATCTTCAACCGCTTCATACACTCCTACCCTAGTTGCGAATCGCGATCATTCTACTTGCGGTCTTACTAACCGCCGGCACCCAGAGTCAAACCGTTTCCATCAGCCCGTCCGCGGGTGACCTGAACACCACGTTCGTCTTCACGGGGAACGGCTGGCAGCGCGGGAAGCGGGTGACCGCCTCCTACTTCCTCAGGGCGTCGCAATCCCGGCGGGCGTACAAGACATACGTCTTCACGCCGAGACCAGACGGCGGCTTCGTCTTCCGGCTCGCGCGCCCGATCGGGCTCGTCGACTCCGGCGTGACGTCGCGGATGTGCTTCCGCCAGCGCCGCGTCCGGACGTGCAAGGACTTTTACGTCGCTCCCTCAGCGGCCCAGTTCATGCCGGCGACCGGCCGGCCCGGAGACCTCTTCTTGCTCGTCGTCTCCCGCTTCCTCGCGGGTCACCGCCTTCAGGCGACGCTCACGCTCCCGAGCGCGACGACGCGGACGTTTGTCCTCACGGCTCGCAGGACGGACGGGTTCGTCGCCGGTGGCCCGTTCGGCCCGATCCTCGTCCCGCGGGGCGGGGACGCCGTCCGCTTTTCGACCAAGGAAACGGATCCCGCGGGGGCCTACACGGTGCTCGTCATCGACCCGAAGGCGGGGAGCAGGGCGAGAGCCGTCCTCGTCCTCGAGTCAGGAGTTGGCTAGAATCAATCCCTCGCGTCGGGGGGAACCCGTCCCTTTCGACCCGTCCTTCTTCCTAGAAAGCAGAGATGGCAACCGGAGTCAGAGTCGCAATCACGCTCGCGTGCACCGAGTGCAAGCGGCGCAACTATCAGACGACGAAGTCGAAGCGGAACACGCCCGACCGGGTCGAGTTCAACAAGTACTGCCGCTGGTGCGGGCGCCACACGCCCCACCGGGAAACGCGGTAGCCCGCTGATGGCCCGCCAGACGAGAGCCCAGCGACGCGCCCGGCGCGCCGAGCGCGGCGCCGTTGGAGCCGGCGAGGCCGCGCTTCCGGGC
>JACDER010000270.1 GCA_013816275.1 Actinomycetota bacterium
ACCTCGTACTTCGCCTTGTACAGCTTCTCCAGCCCGGCCTGCGTCGACTTGCTAGGCGCGACCGGGATGAAGTAGTCCCAGAGCTTGCGGACGAAGAACGACGCGTGGTTGCGGTGCGCCAGGCACAAGCGGCACGAGTCCTCCCAGGTGAAGCTGCCGCTCTTGGCGAAGACGACCTTTGTCCCGTCGTCGTGAAGGGCCGGGTCGTAGTGGAAGTCGTAGTTGCCGAGGCCCCGGGAGCGGCGGTTCGTCCAGCCGGTCAGCGCGCGCGCCTGCTCGCGCACGTCCTGCTCGGTGTAGCCGCCGGGACGGTCGGCGCCGAGCGTGAAGAGCTCCATCAACTCGCGCCCGTAGTTCTCGTTCGGGGCGATCTTCGTGTTCAGGTTCCCGGAGAGCCAGACGAGCATGGCCGGGTCCTTGGTCACGGCCAGGACGAGCTGCTCGAAGGAGCCGAGCCAGTTGGCCCGGAAGAGCGCGTTCTGGTCGAGCATCTGCTGCTGGGACTTGACCCCCTGATTCGACGTCGCGAACCAGTCGTGCCAGATGAGCGTCATGCGCTCGACCAGCGGGCGGTTCGTGCGGACCATTCGATCGAGCCACCAGAGATGGTCGTGGCCGACGGCGTCGGCCGGCGCGAGCGCGACGCCCCGGTCGTCTCTCGGCTCGGGGCCGGTGAGTTGCTCGGCGGGCGGGCGAGTCAGCGACCGGACCGCGCCCACGAGCCCCTTCTTCGCCAGGGCCTTCGCTTCTCCGGGCCGGGGACCGAACCCCGCGCGCCACAGGAGCCGCTCAGCCTGGGCTGCGCCGAACTTGCCCCGGTAGACCGGCACGGTGGGCTTGACGCTCACGCGTTTCCTTGTACCGCAACTCTGTGAAGATTCTGTGCGAATGACGGCGCGAATCCGGATCGGAACCTGCTCGTGGGCGGACGAGGCCCTCTCCAAGCACTGGTACCCCAAGGGGCTCAAGGCGGGCGACCGTCTTGCCTACTACGCGGAGCACTTCGACACCGTGGAGGTCGACTCGACCTTCTACCGGCTTCCGGCCGAGGACCTGGTTAGGCGCTGGGCCCAGCGCACACCGGCCGGCTTCGTCATGCACGTCAAGGCCTTCGCGATGATGACCCGGCACCCGGTGCGGCTCGAGCAGCTTCCCCCCGACCTGCGCGAGGAGGTTCCCACGGACGATCGCGGGCGCGTCGAGCGTCCGTCGAGAGAGCTTCGCTCGGAGGTGTTCGCGCGCTTCCACGCGGCGCTCGAGCCGCTGCGCGAGGCGGGGAAGCTCGGCGGGATCCTGCTCCAGTTTCCGCCGTACGTCGTTCCCAAGCCGGTCTCCCTCGAGTACCTCGAATGGGCCCAGGACCAGCTGTGCGGAGACGAGGCGCTCGTCGAGTTCAGGCATCGCAGCTGGCTGGACGACGAGCACCGAGAGGAAACTCTCGAGTTCCTCGAGCAACGGCGCATGGCTCACGTGGTGACCGACTCGCCGCGCATCGAGGGGGCGAAGAACGTGGTGCAGAGCGTCTGGGCGCTGACGAGCCCCATCACCTACGTCCGGCTGCACGGCCGGAACGCCGAGACCTGGAACGTCCGCGGCGGCAGCGCCTCGGACCGGTTCAACTACCTCTATTCGGAGGACGAGCTCCGCGAGCTCGCCGGGCCGCTACGCGAGCTGGCCGAAGGGGCGGAGCAGGCCTTCGTGTTCTTCAACAACAACGGGCGCAGCCAGGACGGGAGTGGGGGATGGGTCTCGCAGGCGGCGACCAATGCCGCCATGCTGCAAGGGATCCTGGGTTAGCCGTCCCGGTTGAAGCCAGTGGCGGCTGGGGCCGGGTCGAGCGGGCTTTCGGGGAGGCCCGGCCGCAGCTCGTTCTCGTTGTACGCGCTGGGCGCGACGTCGTTGGGCGCATCCGGATGGAAGAGCGAGGCCAGGTACTGGATCTGACCGCGCCCGCCTCCTAGCTCGAACTGGCCTCCGCCGTAGGCGCCGGCGCCCTGCCCGTCGAGGTGGTCGTAGGTGTCGAGGAGCGCCTCGATGCTCCCGAAGCGCGACGGCTTGATGTTGATCGTGCGAGGCCGGAAGGGGAGGGCCTCGATGTCGGCCACGGAGTGGATCGGCGCGTCCCAGGTGATGCGGTCGCGGTGGGGGGCCAGCACCGGCTCCGTCTCGGGAGTCAGCGCGGGATCCTCGATCCAGGCGTCGGGGAACCCCTCGGCGACGAGCTCGTACAGCCGTGGGTCAGGAGCCTGGTCGACGATCGTTCCCTTGTAGGCGCCCTTCAGATCGACCGAATCGACAGCCCCGGTCGCGGCCAGGTCGGCCACGAGGCGCTCGTCCCAGTCGCTGGTCGGGTCGAGCTTGAAGCGGAGGTTCGGGTAGAGCTCGAGCCGCCGGTAGACGAGGTCGATGGAAGGCGGCTGTCCGAGCCGGAGCGAGCTCACGAAGGTGACCGGGCGCGGCTTGCGCTCCAGCACCTCGTAGAGCGGGCGGCCTGCCTGGCGGAGCGCCAGGTCGAGCGCGGCGCTCTCGATGCCCCAGCGCCGGTGCGAGTCCATCCCGTCGAGGAGGGCCGAGAAGCTCTCGATCGTGTGCGACCCCGCGAGCGGGAGCATCGTCCCGGCTTGCTGGAAGGCGAGCTGCTCGGCCTCCGAATAGGTGGTGTCCTCGCCCGTTCCCTCCTGCCCGTCGCCACGCAGATGGACGATCGTCGTCCTCCGCGTGAACCCGCTCGAGACCTCGGCCGAGAGGCCCTTCAGCTCGTCTTCCTCCACCGAGAACGGGAGCTCCCGGACGAGGTCGTAGGTCCGCAACCGGCGCCTAGATGGTTGATGCCATGAGATCGCCTGCTCCGGGGCG
>JACDER010000271.1 GCA_013816275.1 Actinomycetota bacterium
CTCGCGCCGTGTCGAGGACGGCCTCGTTCTTCTCGACGCCGTAGTAGTGGCCGGGTTCGAGGTAGCGGATGAAGTGGATGCCGCCGCGCAGAGGGCCGCAGCCGATGTCCAGGAACGTGTGCTGCGGCTCGAGGCCCTGGCTCTTCAGGTAGTCGAACTGCGCTTGCCCGTGCTGCTCCCACTCCTCGACGTAGCCGATCGTCCGCCGGTGCCACTCGGGGTCGAAGTAGCGGTAGTAGCGTGCCGGGACGTGTCGCCGGACGGTGCGCTTGAGCGCGACCGGGACATACGGCTTGACCTTGACGAGCAGGTTTTGCACGGCGGGCACGTTACAGGCTGCGATAGATCTCGATCAGCCGGTCTGCGATCAGGTTCGCGTCGTGGACGCGCTCGACGTAGGCGCGGCTCTTACGGCCGATCTCCTCCCGCAGCTCGGCCGATTCGATCAGGGGGCGCAGCGTGTCCGCGAGCGTCTCCTTCGTCGTCGGCACGAGGGGGAGCTTGACGTCGAAGGCCTCCTCGGTGCGCCTCACTGCCTCGTCGTGCAAGTAGGTGAGGACGGGCTTGCCGAGCGCCATGCACTCGAGCGCGAAGACGCCATACCAACCGGCATTCAGCTGGTCGACGACGATGTCTGCCTGCTTGTAGCGCTCGATCGCCTGGTCGTGACGCGTGTTCTCGACGATGTCGAGCTCGACCGGGAGGCTCTTGCAGGCCTCGACGATCCACTCCGTCCCTTTCTTCTGGCGACTGGTGGGCGCGTGGAGAACGCGGACCGGCCGGTGGTTCGGCGGCGGCACCGGCTCGTACTTGGCCAGGTCGAGGCCGTTCGGCACGACATGGGCCTCGGGCACCCACCGGATCGCGTCGTAGGAGCCGACGATCTCGGCGTCAGCACGCTTGCCGTACGCGAGCTCCTCCGGCGTCTTGCCGCGGATGTCCGAGCCGAGATAGTGGAAGACCGACTTCTTGCGGAACGCCTTCAGGATCGGGAACTGGATGCTCTTCGGAACGATGGTCAGGCCGAAGTAGAAATGGAAGATGTCCGTCGTGGGGAGGAGCTTCGCGAGCGCTCGCAGCTGGACGAGCTGCCGCTGCCAGAAGTTGTCGGGGACGTTGAGGACGATGTCGACCTCGTAGGGGCGCAGCCGCCGCGGCTGGAACAGGACGAGGCGCGCGTCGATCCCCCTCTTGCGCAGGAATTGCACGTTCGTCCACCCGATCGACCCCATATTGACGGGGCAGTGGACGACTCTCAGCGCCCGGCCCAACCCTCAACTCTCCTAAAGGTGCCAGGCACCGTTGAGGGTTGATGCCGTTTTGGTGGCTCGAGTGTCGACTTCGGACACGTCGAGTTGCCTCGACTTGCCTCGAGTCGAGGTCGAGGGTTGGGCGCTCACGGTTGGTCCCACTCGACTTGGTCGAAGAACCGGAGCGCGCGCCGCGTGGGGCGGATCCGGCCGGCGAGGACCGCGGCCTCGTCAGCCGACAGCTCGCCGAGCGCGTGCTTGACTCCGAGGTAGGGCAGGTTCAGATCCTCCTGGTAGACGATGGTCGAGATCCGCGGGTTGATCTCGATCACGTGCTCGCCGACGAGCTGGATGTTGAAGAAGTGGTCGAGCTCGAGCTCGGCGGCGATCTTCGCCGCGGTCTCCATCAGCCCGGGATCGTCCAGCGTCTCGAAGTACATCGCGAGCCCGGCGCGCATCGACTCGCGCGTCTTCGTGTGGCCGAGAACGATGCGACCCGCCTCCGCGAAACCGTCGATCGTCCGCTCCTTGCCGGTCGCGAGCTCCATCACGAGCAGCTCTGTCTCGTCGTCCCCGAGCAGCTCGAGCAGGTCCTCGAGCCGTAGCGCCTCCGCAACCCCGGGCCGGTTCGTCAGCAGCTGTTCCCGGCGGTCGGCAGAGGCCGACAGGATGCGAAAGCCGCGCGAACCGGACGAGAAGATCGGCTTGAGCGCGACGTCCTCGCCTGGGTAGCCGAGCTCCCGGGCCGCGGCCGCGACCTCCTCGCCGCCTCGCACGCGCCGCCAGGCCGGCCCTTTGACGCCGATCGCGTCGAGCATGGCGTAGCTGTCGGCCTTGTCGTTCGATCTCCGGATCGCCTCCGGGGATGCGACGAGAACCGCCGCCTCGAAGCGCGCCTTGGCCTCCGCGAGGCCGAGCAGGTCGAACGAGGACTGGGGCAGGATCGCGTCGGCACCCTCGCGCTGCGCCACGTCGAGCAGCGCGTCGGCGAACCCGGCGTCGGAGCCGGCCGGAACGATGTGGAATGCGTCGCAGAGGTGACGGCCGATCGCCTGATCCGACATGTCCGTCCCGACCAGGCGCACCTCCCGCTCCCCGTTCGAGCGCAGGGCGCGTAGGAGAGCCGCCGTCCCGGGCGCCCCCGAGGCGGTGACCATGATCGTCAGCGGCCTCACGACAGCTCGATGTTGTCAGCCGCCAGCTGCACGAGGCGCCGCTCGCGCTCCGCGTCGAGCATCGCCAGCATCGTCTCGCCCATCGTCTCGCCCGGATGAACCCAGATCTCGGGATGGGTGAGGAGCTGCAGCCACTCGAACCGGCGTGCCGTGAGCTCTTCGTGCGGACAGCCGTGCCGCCAGTGCTGGTTGGAATCGGAGCGGTAGGTCTCGGGCGAGAAGAAGCGCGGCTCCATCACGTTTGCAGCACTCTCGGAGGGCTCGCTCATGTACGCCGGGTCTGGGTTGTGCCATGCGATCACGGGGTCGAAGCGCCCGTCCAGCTCAGCGCGGGGCCAGACGGCGTGCAGCCCCACGCGGTGCCCGAGCTCCCGGAGCCGCGCGAGCGTGCGTTCGCCCTCCGGCGAGTCCAGGTTGTAGA
>JACDER010000050.1 GCA_013816275.1 Actinomycetota bacterium
CTCGAGCTCGACGAGGAGCGGAAACTTGTCGGTGCGCTTGATCTTCTGCTTCAACAGATAGGCGGCGATCTTCGCGCTCTGGCGAACCGGGATCGACATGACTAGAAAGCCTCTCCAGCAGGCATCCGCCCGAGCCTAGCACTCGTTGCGGAGGGCCGTCCAGAGCAGGCCTCGACCCAGTCGACGAACGCAGCGGATGCGCGGCGGAGCGTCCAGAGCCCGCGGGCTCCTGCCACGAGCGTGCGCGCGCTCGCGAGCCGGCGATCTGCCGTGTCGACGACGACGCGGAGGACCGCGACCGGCCGCTCCGCGGCAGCCTCCGCGATCCACGCGGACTCCATGTCGACCGCGATCACGCCCTCGTCACGGAGCGCGAGGCGTTCTGCGCGGCCGAGGATCCGTGACGACGTGAAGAGCGGTCCCGAGGCCGACTCGAGCCCCATCCGGCGAAGCGGCTCGGCGAGGAGCGAGCTGTCGGGGCAGGGGATGGTCTTGCCGTCCTCGGACCGGAGCTCCGTCCCGAGCACGACGTCCCCGGCCCGCAGCGAGGGATCGACGGCGCCGCACAACCCTGCGACTCCGATCGCATCGGCGTCGCCGAAGTCGACCGCGCGGCGGCCCATGCCGGAGCGGCGGACCTTCACGCCAGGGAGCCCGGACCGCACGGCGAGCGCCTCGATCCGCAACGGAGAGAAGACGACCAGCTTCATCGCGCGAACCGCGCGAGCGCGATCACCGGGAAGACGAGCCGGTAAAGGTGGTAGTTGATGTAGAAGTCGCCGGGGAACCCGGTGCCCGTGTACCACGGCTCGTCCCAGGTCCCGTCCTCGCGCTGCGTTTCGGCGAGCCAGGCGAGCCCGCGCTCTGCGGCGCCCTCGCGCTCCTCTGCCGCGTGGAGGGCAAGCAGCGCCCAGGCCGTCTGGGACGCCGTCGAATCGCCGCGCCCGCTCCACGCCTCCGGGTCGTTGTAGGAGCGCATGTCCTCGCCCCAGCCGCCATCGTCGTTCTGGACCTGCTCGAGCCAGCGGACGGCACGGCGGATCGACTCGTGCTCGGGCGCAATGCCTGCGTCGATCAGCGCGGGCACCGCGGCGCCCGTCCCGTAGACGTAGTTGCAGCCCCAGCGCCCGAACCAAGAGCCTTCGGGCTCCTGCTCGCGTAGGAGCCACTCGATGCCGCGCTGTGCAGAGGGATGGTCGGCCATCCCCTCCCCGGCGAGCATCTCCACCACGTGCGCGGTCACGTCGGCGCTCGGCGGGTCGATCACCTCGCCGAAGTCGCAGAAGGGGAGCTTGCGGATCAGCTCCTGGACGTTGTCGGCATCGAAGGCGCCCCAGCCGCCGTCCTTCGACTCCATGCCGATCGTCCACGCCACGCCGCGCGCGACGGCATCGTCCAGCCCCGGAAGCGAGGCGCGCCGCAGGCCCATCACGACCTCGGCCGTGTCGTCGATGTCGGGATACCAGTCGTTCTCGAACTCGAAGGCCCAGCCGCCGGGAGGCAGCGTGGGCCGGCGCACGGCCCAGTCGCCCTTGACGCGCACCTCCTCGTCGAGGAGCCAGCGCGCGCCCCCCTCGACGGCCGGGTGATCGGGAGGAAGGCCGGCATCGCCGAGGCCGACGAGGGCCAGCGCCGTATCCCAGACAGGCGACTGGCATGCCTCCAGGCGCCGGATCCCGTCCTCGACGATCGTGAACTTGTCCAGGCCCTCGAGTCCCTTCTGCATCACCGGGTGCTCGACCGGGTAGCCGAGGAGGTTGAGCGCCATCAGCGAGTAGACCCACGGCGGCTGGATGCCCCCCCAGGAGCCGTCCGCCTCCTGCCGCTCGACGATCCAGCGCTCGGCCTTCTTCAGAGCCGCGCGCCGCAGCGCGCTCGAGGGCCGGCGCTCGTAGAGGTGGAGCAGCCGGTCGAGCCGCTGGAACGCTCCCGGCCACGTCGGCAGCGGCGCGAACGGCTCGGGCTCGATGCCCGTCCGCAGCTCGTCCAGTCTGAAGCGGACCGGGCGGATCGGCTTGTAGGCCGAGACGACCGTTAGCGCCGCCACGGTCTGGCGCGCCCAGCAGGCGAAGTCGTAGATGTTGAGCGGGACGGACGGCGGCAGGAGCATCAGCTCGGGCGGCATCACCGGAACGTCGTCCCACGACCACAGTCCGAACAGCGAGAACCAGATCTTGGTGAAGACGCGCGTGCGCTCCAGGCCACCGGCGTCGAGGATGTACTCGCGCGCCCGCGCCATGTGCGCCGCGTCCGAGGGGTCTCCCGCGAGCTTGAGCGCCGCGTACGACTCGGTCGTGGTCGAGAGGTCGGCCGGCGCGCCGTAGAAGTTTCCCCACGTTCCGTCCTCGCGCTGCTTCGACCGGATCCACGCAGCCGACTGCTGCGTCTGCTCGTCGGTGCGAATCCCGAGGAACTGGCGGAGGAGGAGATCCTCGGCGTCCATGGTCACATTCGTCTCGAGCTCGCCCTTCCACCAGCCCTCGGGCGACTGCAGCGACAGGAGGTGGTCGACGGCGCGGCCGAGCGTCGCCTGCACTGCCGGTTCGGCGGTCGCGGTCAAAATTCTCGTTCCACGATGAAGCGGGCGAGCCCTTCGAGCTCCTCGCGCGCGGCCGGCTCGATCGGAGCTTGCTCCAGCTCGCGCAGGGCGAGCTGCATGCGCCGCTCCGCCTCTTCCGCCGCGAAGCGCCGCCCTCCGCAGGCCTCGACGAGCTCCGCGGCCTCGGCGATCTCGGCCTCGGCGAGGTCCGGCTTGGAGAGCAGGTCGCGCAGCCGCTCGGCCTCGTCGCATTTTGTGTCGAGAGCTGCCACGACCGGGAGCGAGCTCTTGCGCTGGCGCAGGTCGTTCCAGGTCGGCTTCCCGGTGAGCTCCGGGCGGCCCCAGATTCCGAGCTGATCATCGACCGCCTGGAAGGCGATCCCGACCTGGATCCCGAATGCGGCCAGCCGGCGGACGACGTCCTCACCGGCGCCCGCGAGCACGGCTCCGATCGAGCTCGCGCAGGACAGAAGCGCGCCCGTCTTCGCGGCGTGCATCGCGATCACCTCCTCGATCCGGACGCCGAGCCGGCCCTCCCGGCTCATGTCCTCGGACTGGCCGGCGATCATGCGAGCGGTCGCGTCGACGAGCATCGACGCGGCCCGCATCGCCTCCGGCGTCTCGCGGCGAAGCAGGACCTGAGTGGAGAGGTTGGCGAGCGCGTCGCCGGCGAGGATCGCCCGCGCCTCCCCGAACACGGTCCAGGCGGTCGGGCGGTGGTGGCGCTCCTGGTCTCGATCCATGATGTCGTCGTGGAGGAGCGAGAAGTTGTGGACGAGCTCCACGGCGACCGCGCCGTCGACGCCGGTCTCGGGAGCGGCGCCGGCGGCCGCCGCTGAAGCGAGCGCGAGCGCGGGCCGAACGGCCTTGCCGCCACCTCCGCCGTCTTCGTCCCAGCCGAAATGCTGGACCGCAACGGCGCGCAGGTCGGGCTCGAGTGAGTCGACCGCCAACCGGAGCGCGGGCCAGACGAGCTCGCGCGCCCGGTTGAGCGTCGCGGGCAGAGTCGTCGTCATGCGGCCACCTCGAGCTCGTGCCGATCGCGGCCTACGACCTCGCGGGCTGCGTCGATCCCGCTCCGGACGGCTCCCTCCATCGTCGCAGGCCAGCCCGTGTCGGTCCACGCCCCCGCCAGGTAGAGGCCCTCCACCTGCGTCCGCGGCCCCGGGCGCAGGACGGACGTGCCAGGTCCCTGCCGGAACGTCGCGCGCTGCTCGCGGGTGACGAAGAAGAGCTCCACTCTGGCCGAGGCGGCCTCGGGAAACAGCTGCTCGAGCGCCGGGACGAACTGAGCGCGCAGCTCCTCGACCTTGCGACCGATGTACTCGCGCGCGCACGAGAGCGAGACGGCCAGGTACTGGCCCTGCCCGAGCCCCGTGCCGCGCGTGCGGTCGAACACCCACTGAACCGGGCTCTCGTGCCCGGCCGCGAACGGAAGCTCGGTGACCGGGCGGTCGTAGACGACGTGCAGGTTCACGATCGGAGACGCGCCAAGGTAGCCGAGCTCGTCGGCCTGAGGCAGCGCGCCCTCGGGAAGGAGAGCGGCGGCATCGTCGTGCGGGACCGTCAGCACGACCGCGTCCGCATCCAGGCCCTCTCCGTCGAAGGCGAGCGAGAAGCCGCCGTCCCGTCGCTCGATCCGGTCGACGCGCGTCCGCAGCCGCACCGGCACGCCCGCCTGGTCGAGCGCTTCGCCGCCCGCATCGCCGTGAACGTGCTGAAGCGGGACGGCGGCGTAGCCGATGTCGCCCGCGTCCGCCGACTCGAGCAGTCCGGTCTGGAAAACCTTGGCCGCGAGCGCGAGCGACGCCTCCGCCGCGGGCAGGTTGACGGTGGGGAGGACGATGAGGTTCCAGAGCGCGTCCACCGCCGCCTGTGACTGGCCGTGCTCGGAGAGCCAGGAGCCGAACGTGCGGCGGTCGAGCGAGGGGTCGTCGAGATCGAGTCGGGCGAGGGGCCTCACAGCCCGCGCGATCCCTAGCCGCTCTCGGGGCGAGAGGAAGCTGAAGCGCGCGAGGGACGGGAGCAGGTGGAGCGGTGCCGGGAGCCGCGCGCGTTCGAGCCGGGCGATGCGCCCCCCCGGAGAGACGACCGGAATCGAGAGGCGGGGCTGCAGCACCGTCCGGTCCGTCGCTTCGATCCGGACGAGAAATTGCCGGTAGGCGGTGCAGCAGCGCAGGAAGACGTGCTGCCCGTTGTCCATCCAGATCCCGTCACGGTGGATCGAGAACGTGGCGCCGCCGAGCCGGGGCCTTGCCTCGAGCAGGGTCACCTCCGCGCCCGCGTCCGCGCATTCGAGCGCGGCGGCGATGCCTGCCAACCCCCCTCCCACGACGGCGACCCTCATGCCCCTGGCCGCCTCGGGCTGTCCTGCGCGCCGCCCGCTTGCCTGCTTTGCCAGCGGCGTCGCATGAGCATGAGGGAAACCTTCATGGTGCGACTGCTGCGAGGCTCCTCACCGCGACCCATCCCTTCTCCCAGGTCGGGAGAGAGACGCGTCCGCGCAGGACGAGATCGGGCCGCCGTTCGATTCGTCCGAGGAGCCGCCGGTAGATGCCGGCCATCGCCCCGACGCACGCGGCGCTCTGCCGGTCGAGCAGGGGCAGCAGCTTCAGACCGGACTCGAACCAGGCGCGGGCGCGGTCGGCCTCGAAGCGGATCAGGTCGTGGATGCGGTAGTCGGGAGCTGCGAGCTCACAGCCGAAGCGCACGAGATCCTCGGCCGGGAGGTACACGCGACCCTGCGCGAAGTCCTCGCGGATGTCACGCAAGATGTTCGTCAGCTGGAAGGCGACTCCGAGGTCGTCCGCATACACCGAGGCGGTCTCGCGCTCGCGCGTCTCGAACACTCCGAGCGAGAGCCGTCCGATTGCGCCGGCGACACGGCGACAGTACGGGAGCAGGTCGGCGAACGTCTCGTAGCGCGTCCCGACCACGTCCATCTCGACGCCGTCGATCAGCTCCCTGAATCCGTCGACCGGGATGGGATAACGGATGACCGCGTCCGCCAGGGCGACCAGAACCGGGTCGTCGTAGGTGGTGTCGATCGACTCCAGCTTCCGCCGCTCCTCGTCGAGCCGGCGGAGCTTCTCGTCGTGCGGCGCCGAGCCGTCGCCGATGTCGTCCACGCGGCGGGCGAGCGCGTAGATCGCGCACAGGGCTCCACGGCGCTCCTTCGGCAGGAGCCGGATGCCGTAGTAGAAGTTCGCCGCCTCCTGCCGCGTCACGTTCTGGCAGTAGGCGTAGGCCCAGTCGGCGTTCATCGCGCCTCGATCAGGACGCGCGCCGTCGCTGCCGCTCGGGCCGCGCCAGTCGCCTTCGGCGCTCGCACGAGCACGTCGTAGCCCGAGGCCTCGATCGCGTCGAACGCTGCCCGGCCGCCCCCGACGTACCCCGCGACCGCGAGCTTCGCCCGTCCCGAGAGGGAGCGGACGAGCTCGACCCCGGCATCCAGCAGGCGGCGGCCGCGTTCGACTTCGAAGGCGAGAAGCTCCTTCAGTAGCTGACTCGGGGTCGCGGCTGCGAGGTCCGCCTCGTCGACTCCGAACCGTTCGAGGTCCTCGGCGGGGATGTAGATGCGACCGCGCCCGTAGTCCTCGCCCACGTCCTGCCAGTGCTCCGCGAGCTGGAGCCCGGTGCAAACGGCGTCCGAGAGGCGAATGCGCTCAGGGGTCGCGGCGTGAAAGACGTACAGGACGAGCTCGCCGACCGGGTTGGCCGAGAGGTCGCAATAGGCGGCGAGCTCCTCGTAGGTCGTATAGCGGCTCACCTCCTGATCCTGCCGGTTGGCCGCGATCAGCCGCAGGAACGCGCGCCTCGGGAAGCCGAGCTCCCGCGCGGCTGGAGCGAGTCGCCGGAGCAGTGGATGGATCGGCTCCCCCGACAACATCCGGCCGACGTCGTCCTCGATCCATTCGAGCATCGCCTCGCGGTCTCCCGAGGCCTCGTCGCCGGCGTCGTCGACCAGCCGCGCGAATCCGTAGATGCCGAGCAGCGCGCGGCGCTGGGCGCGCGTGAGGAGCAGGGACGCGACGGTGAAGTTCTCGGCCTGCGCCTTCGGCATCACGTCGGCGCGCGTCGGAACCCCCGAAGGGGACGTGGCGGCGGAGGTGGTTGTCGAGGTGGCCCCCGCGATGCGGGTCGCCGCCATCACTCACCCATTACTTGAATGAACACCTTGCGCGGTTTCGCGCGATCGAGCTCGCAGAAGAAAACGCTCTGGTAGCGGCCGAGCAGAAGGTTGCCGTCGACGATCGGGATCGACTGTGACGCGACGCCGATCAGCGCGGCACGGCAGTGGGAGTGGCCGTTCGGAAACTCGTGGGGATCGTCGTCGAGGCCCTCGGTCCGGATCGTCAGGTCGTCGTGGCGGTAGTACGGGCCTTCGGCCGGCACGAGCTGGTCGAGCATGTCCTGGAAGTCCTTCATGAATCCGCTCTCGCGCTCGTTGATCAGGACGGTGCAGGTCGTATGTGGGGTGTACACGACCGCCACCCCGTTCTGGACACCGCTCTTGTCGACCGCGCCGCGGACGTCCTGCGTGACGTCGATCAGATCGCCGCAGCCGGAAGTCTCAAGATCATGGTTCTCGAACCTATGCCTCACGCTCGTCGCCCCCTCCTTGCGACTCACTGGATGCCGGCCATGGCCACCGGGTTGGTTGCAAACGCGCCGTAACCTAACACGGTGCCGGGACGGCAACAAGGGTCCCTTCTCTCTCGCGCTACGCTCAGGTTGTGAGCAGATCGGTCATCGTCGCGACCGCGCGAACGCCGTTTGGCAGGCTCGGCGGTTCTCTGGCCGGCTACGAAGCCACGCAGCTGGGCGGGACAGTCATCAGAGCCGCGCTCGAACGGGCGGGAATCGAGGGCACCGAGGTCGGCTATGCGGTCATGGGCCAGGTGCTCCAGGGGGGTGCCGGACAGGCACCGTCTCGCCAGGCGACGGTAGCGGCCGGACTGCCGGTCGAGCTTTCCTCCGACACGATCAACAAGGTCTGTGCGTCGAGCATCCGGGCGATCGAGATCGCCGACCTGATGATCCGGACCGGCGAGCACGACGTGGTCGTCGCGGGTGGAATGGAGTCGATGACGAATGCGCCCTACGCGCTCAAGAAGGCGCGGTTCGGGTACCGGCTGGGCGACGGAACGCTGATCGACCTAACCGTTCACGACGGGCTCATCTCCACGTTCGAACACCGCCACATGATCCAGCAGGCCTCATTCGTCTCCCGTGAGCTCGGGATCGAGCGCGAGGATCAGGATCGCTGGGCGCTGCGCTCGCACGAGCGCGCCGTCCGGGCGATCGACAACGGCTTCTTCGACCCGGAGATCGTCGCGGTGAACGGGGTCTCCGTGGACGAGAGCCCGCGCCGGGACACTTCCTACGAGAAGCTGGCTAAGCTCAGGCCCGTCTTCGATTCGGAGGGGACGACTACGGCGGGGAACGCTCCCCCCGTCAACGACGGAGCCGCTGCCGTCGTAGTGACGAGCGAGGAGTACGCGCGCAAGCGTGGCCTCGACGTTCTGGCCACGATCCTCTCGCAGGCCTACGTCGCCGACGACTTCGCCTATCTCGCCCGGACGCCGGCCACCGCGGGGAAGCTGGCCCTAGAGAAGGCGGGGAAGACGATCGACGACGTCGAACGCGTGGAGCTGA
>JACDER010000272.1 GCA_013816275.1 Actinomycetota bacterium
GCACGGCGCGCACGAGGTGACGACGTTCTCCCACACCGAGTCGCCGCCACGGCTGCGCGGCACGACGTGGTCGAGCGTGAGCCGCCCGGCCGTCGTTCCGCAGTAGACACAGCGCCAGTTGTCGCGCGCGAAGAGCGCCCGCCGCGAGATCTTCCGCTGGACCGCCCGCGGCACGCGGACGTACGACACGAGCCGGATCACGTGCGGCCACTGATAGGTGTCGCTCGCCGAGCGGAGTGGCTGGTTGAGCTCCTCGAGGACTTCCGCCTTGCCCTTGAAGACGAGAACGTGCGCACGTCGCACCGAAGTGACGTTCAGAGGCTCGTAGCTCGCATTCAGGACGAGAACCTGCTGCATTGCGAGTGAAATCTAGCGAAGGGCTCGGCCCCGGATAGCAACCCCCGAGAGCACTATCGGGCCATCGCGCGCTCGACCGCTTCCATCTCCTCGGGCGAAAGGGCGACCGACGCTCGCCCGCGATCGAGCTCCTTCATGTAGATGCGCGCGTAGTCGCGTCCCTGGATCGCGCTCACCACGACTCCGGTGCGCCCGCTGTCGAGGAGCGCGAGCGAGGCGGACTGGTGGCCGCCCGTGTCCTTGTAGGCGTCGTACCGGACGATCGACAGCTTTCCGATGCAACCGTCGATCCGCTGGTCGACGCGGGTCAGCCCCGACGCGACCTCGTCCACGGCGCGGTGCAGGTCGTCGATCCGCCCCTGAAGCGAAACGGCGAAATCGACCAGGTCGGCCTTTCCTCCGCCGAGCAGGACCTGCTGGGCGCCGCGGACGCCGCGGAGCCGCAGCATTCCCCAGACGACCAGAGCAAGAGCGACGACCCCGGCGCAAGCGGCTCCGATCGCGATCCAGGCCGCGGTCGAGCTCGAGACCGTCACGGCGAGCTCAGCGTGAAGATGACCGGGTACTCGTAGCTGTTGTTGGACGTGTTCTCCTCGCCGGGAACCGGCTTCACGTCCACCTTCACCGTCGTCTTGTCGAACGGGGGCGAGCCCAGGTCGCGGAACACGACCGTCTTCGTCTCGCCCGGGCTGATCAGGTCGACCGTCGCGACCTTCTTGATCGGGCTCGGCGTGCGCTGGATGGTCAGCTCGACCTCGACCTGGACCTCCTCGGAATCGCCGGTGTCCTTGACCGTCACCTCGAAGGCGAGATCCTGGGTCACCGTGATCGTCGTCTCCGTGTTCTGGTCAAGTTGCTGGCCGGACGGGAGCACCTTGACCATCTCGATCCCGGTTCCGTGAACCCCGCTCGGGGTTCCACCGTTCGAGGCGCCCTGGAGCCGCTCCCAGATCGACTTCATCGCGGCGCTGCTCGCGAAGTCGGGCGAGATGAGGAACTTCGAGGAGGGGACGCTGACGCCGGTCACGCCCTCGCTCTTTAGAACCTCCACGGCCGGGGTCTTGAAGAGGTCGTCCCAGATGATGTCGCTGGTCAGCAGGCGCTGCGTCTGGGCCGCGAGCAGCGTCGCAGCCTCGTCCGCGCTCGTGAAGTCGATCGTTCGCCGGAAGGCACTCTCCAGGCCGCGGAGCCCGCTGACCCGGAACTGCAGGGCCTCGACCACCGCCTGGTGCTCGTCGCGCAGCTGGCCGGGCGGGCTGATCGACTGCGCACTGGCGACGAGCTGCTGCTGGCGCTGCGCGTATCCGTTCACCTTCGACTCGAGCTGCTGCTCGTCCACTCCGACCTGCGTCAGCAGCTGGCTGAAGCTCTTGCCGATCGCCGACGACGACGATGCGATGTCCGAGACCTTGGTCATGTAGGTCTCGAACGAGCTGCGCTTGCTCGAGCCCCGGCAGCTCTGGACCCAGAAGACGAGCAGGACGATGATCAGGATCGCGACCGCGATCAGGCCGATGAGCCGCAGGAGCGGCGTTATCCCTCCGCTGCGCCCCCCTGGAGGAGCCGGCGGCCGGGTGGGGCGCCTGATGATGCGAGGCCGCTCGACGGCCTCCTGCGTAGCAGGCTCCTCTTCGAAGAACTCGAAATCGAGATCGTCGCCACGGTCTGTCATGAGCAATCAGCCCGTTTCGGGCCGATTCACTGTAACCCTTTGTCCGGCGGCTAAAGGAGTTTGAACCTGCATAGCCAACCGGGAAACGGATGGCCCGAGCGAGCGTCGCCCTCTCCTCCAGCGAACTGATCCTCGGTCGCTACCGGCCGATCAAGCCGCTCGGGGGCGGAAGCTCGGGGTCGGTCTGGCTCGCGCGTGACGAACGGTCGGGGCTCGACGTCGCGCTGAAGATCGTCCCGCGCGAGGGAAAGACGGGTGCACGCGCGGAGCGTGAAGCGGGCGCGGCGGCCAAGCTCCGTCATCGCCGGTGCCAGCGGATCTACGAGCAGGCGAGCGACGGCCGGCACGTCTACATCGCCTACCAGTACGTGCCCGGCTCGACGCTCCGCGAGGCGACGCGGGCGGGAAAACTTTCCGACGCGGGCACGGTCGAGGCGGCGGCGCAGGTGCTGGAAGGGCTCGCGCACGCACACAGCCGAGGCATCGTCCACCGAGACGTCAAGCCGGCGAACGTCCTGCTCGAGGACGGTCCCGAGCTCGCGATCAGGCTGCTCGACTTCGGGCTCGCGCGCTTCGCCGAAGCCGACACGCTCACGGCGGTCGGCGACGTGCCCGGAACGCTCGCCTACATCTCTCCCGAGCGCCTGCGCGGCGAGGCGGCGTCGCCGGCCAGCGACGTCTGGTCGGTCGGCGTCATGCTCTGGGAGGGTCTGGCCGGCCGGCATCCATTCTGGGCCCCCTCGCTGCTTGCGACCTCGAAGAAGATCGAGTCTGGCGCGCCCTCGCTCGCGC
>JACDER010000273.1 GCA_013816275.1 Actinomycetota bacterium
GCTCGTCGCGGCTCGCGGTCGAGCGCGGCGAGAGCGCCGGCTGCTTGCCGACGACCGCGTAGTCGAGGATCTGGACCCCGTCGCCGATCTTCGTCCCTGGATAGACGATCGCGGTTTCCGCGATCACGCGGGGACCGTCTCGAGCGAGGCCTGGAGCTGCTCGAGCGTGCGTACCACCGCCAGGCCGTCGGCGGCGACGCGGTCGCGGTCTCCGTCACCGTCGACGAGACGGAGGAAGTACTCACACTCGAGCCGGAGCGGCTCGTCGTTCGGGATCTTCGGGCACCAGATGTCGCCGGTCCGCGTCCTCCACTCCCCGTACGTGAGCGCCGGCTGCTCGGGCGCCTTGTCGTAGACCGTCACCTTCCGCTCCAGCTCCATGTCGTCGAAGACGGCCATCTTCTCCTTCCCGACGACGGTGATCTTCCGCATCTTGTGCGGATCGAGCCAGGAGAGGTGCATGTGAGCGATCTTCCCGGACGGGAAGCGGAGGAAGCAGAAGACGACGTCCTCGACCCCGGGTGTGAGAAAGGCGTTTCCGTGCGCCCACATCTCGGACGGCTCCTCGCCGATGAGATAGAGGATCACCGAGAGGTCGTGGACCCCCAGCGACCACAGCGCGTTCTCGTCCTTCCGGATCTTCCCCAGGTTCTGGCGGTTGCCGTAGAGGCAGAGGATGTCGCCGAGCTCGCCCGAGTCGACGAGGTCGCGCAGCTTCCTGACGCCGGGGTGATAGAGCAGGAGGTGGCCCGGCATCACGGTGAGGTCGCGCTCTTGCGCCAGCGCCCGCAGCTGCTCGGCCTCGGAGCCGGTCAGGGCCGGCGGCTTCTCCACCAGGACGTGCTTGCCTGCGGCAAGCGCCCGGCGGGCGAGCTCGAAGTGCGTAGGAACCGGTGTGGCGATGACGACCGCGTCGAGCTCCGGGTCGGCGAGCGCCTCGTCGAAGTCCGAAGTCGTCCGCGCCGAGGGGAAGCGCGGACCGTGTTTCGCGAGTTGCTCGGCCGACGCGTCGCAGATCCAGGTCAGGCGGGAAAGATCGTCGAAGTTGCGCGCGAGATTCGGCCCCCAGTAGCCGAGCCCGGCAACGGCCACGTTGATGTCGGTTGTCATCGGTGGACAAGCGTATAGAGGGCTTCCGCGATCCGTTCCGAGGCGTGGCCGTCGCCGTAGAGCGGCGGGAGGTCGGCCGGCATTCGAGCTTCCGCGGCTGCCGCGACGATCCGGGCGGGATCGTCGTCGACCAGCGTGTTTGCTCCGAGCTCGACCGTGTCCACCCATTCGGTCGACGGCCGCAGCGTCACGCACGGGACGCCGTACCAGTACGCCTCCTTTTGCAGGCCGCCCGAGTCGGTCAGGATCAGGCGGGCGCGGGAGGCGAGCGCGGCCAGGTCGAGGTAGCCGAGCGGCTGGAGCAGCCGGATGTGCGGCGCGAGCGCGATGTCGGCCTTCTCGATCGCGGATCGGGTGCGGGGGTGGGCAGGGAAAGCGACCGGCTCGTCCAGGCGGTTCAGCCCTTCGGCGATGCGACGCAGCCGGTCTTCCCGGACGTTTGCCTCGCGGTGGACAGTCGCGACGATGTACGCGCCCGGTTCGAAGCCGAGCCGGCCGAGGATGGTCGAGCGCTCACGCGCGATCGGCGTCAGCCGGATAGACGCGTCGGCCATGACGTCTCCGACCACCTCGACCCGGCCCTCGACGCCCTCGTCGGCGAGCTGCCGGGCGGAGCGCTCGTCGGGGCACAGGAGAAGCGTCGAGATGCCGTCGACCTCGACCCGGATGTGCTCCTCCGGCATCGACCAGTCTCCGCTGCGCATCCCCGACTCCACGTGGGCGAGCGGGATGCCCGCCTCGCGCGCCGCGCGCGCGCCGGCGAGCGTGGAGGCTGTGTCGCCGTAGACGAGCGTCCAGTCGGGCCGCTCCACCTCGAGCGTTTCCAGAATGCGGGGTTGCATGGCGGCGACCATCTCCTGGTGCGGAAGACCGCCGATTCCGAGGCTGTAGCGCGGCTCGGGCAGCTCCAGCTCCTCGAAGAAGACCTGCGAGAGCGCCGGGTCGTAGTGCTGGCCGGTGTGGAGGACGACCTCGTCGATCTCGCGGCCCCGCAGGGCGACCGAGAGGGGCGCAGACTTGATGAACTGCGGTCGGTTGCCGACCACTGACAGCACTTTCACGCTCGCTACAGTACGCCGCGGCTCGGGCCGTTAGCTCAGCTGGTAGAGCAGGGGACTCTTAATCCCAAGGTCGAAGGTTCGAATCCTTCACGGCCCATCACCGCCGAAAATCCGCTCGCGCTTCGCGCTCGCTTGCGATTTTCGGCGGTAAGAGGCAATCGTTATCGGACGCGGGCAAAGCCCGCCTCCGCCTCGCGACCCATCCATTGTCTCCTGTGCGGTGACAGGATCGTTCGGCGGTGCGAATCTAGTCCTCGACGATTCACACCCGCGGTTCAAAATTCCCCCCGTCTGGGCCTCTGTGCCGGTCAAGAAGGGCAGTTGACCGGAGACCACTTTTCCCTCACGCGTGCCCGTGCCGGGTTCGAGAGAGCGGCCAGGGAGCTCGAGAACACCTCGGCGACGAATATGAGCAGCAGCAGCAGCATGAAGCGCCGGTCTAGCCGCGAAGCCATCGCTTGGCGAGGACGCGTTCGCGGAGGCCCTGGGCACGCGGCAAGTCGATGATCGCTGGCGCACCGGTCTGACATGATCGAGCCCACTGCAGCGAGAGTGGGGTCGCTTCGACCACCGAGGAGGGCGAGCGTGAGTAAAAATCCGACACCCGATCAGATCATGCAGATCGGTCTCGGCTTCTGGGCTTCGA